>LMZS01000027.1 GCA_001567085.1 Chloroflexi bacterium OLB15 | reverse complement strand
GCATGGGTTGCTCAGCACCATGCTCATCGAAGTGTCCGGCTTTATGCTTGAGCATGCTGGCGTGCCCGCGTACGTGGATGGTGGTATAAGAAAATTCTGCGCCGTAACCCGCCCAAACCGCAAAAGCGCGTGTTGACCATTGGCGCCACCAACCGCATTCAGGCGCTAGACCCGGCGCTGCTG
The DNA here is from genome assembly GCA_001567085.1 of Chloroflexi bacterium OLB15. Classification (GTDB taxonomy): domain Bacteria; phylum Chloroflexota; class Anaerolineae; order Aggregatilineales; family Phototrophicaceae; genus Flexifilum. The sequence continues at coordinate 907 of LMZS01000027.1, read as the reverse complement.
CGTCCCGGTCGCTTTGACAAAAAGATTCGCATTGACGCGCCCGATTCCTATGGCCGCCGTGAGATTTTTGATTACTATCTCGGCAAAATGGCGCACGATAATTCGCTCGATCCAACCATCCTTGCCAGCGAAACGCCGGGCTATACCCCTGCTGACATCAAATATCTGCTCAACGAAGCCCTGCGTTATGCTTTATTTGACGGGCGGCGCTATATCACTTATCAGGATTTTCAACGTGCCAAGCCTGAACATGAAATGGGATTGCGCGCGCCAGTCAAGCACATGAGCAAGGAAGCCCGCGAGCGTCTCGCATACTATATCGCCTGCCGTACCGCTGCCGTTCGCCTGTTTCTGCCAGAACATCGTATCGCTCGCATCACCATTATCCGGCAGGGCAATACCTTCGGTCATGTTTCGCATTACCCTGCCAAAGAAACCTATCAAGGCATGCGCACCCGCGACCAGTATTACAACCTGCTGAAAGTGTACGCAGCCGGAAAAGCGGGGGAAATTGAATTTACCGGCGCGGGCAACCAATCATTAGGTATGGGCGGCGATTTCTCGCAAATTCGCTTCTGGCTGAACATGATGGCGCAAGCAGGCATGTTGGGGCCGTTAGGCGCTACTGGCGGTATCCGCGCGGGTCTGTTAGGTACGGTTAGCGATGCCTCGCCTGAAATGGTACAGGCGATGGAAACCGCCTACCAGCAGGTACTCGCTGAAACCCGCCGCACCCTGCGCGAACATGCCGACATGATCAAGGCGTTGGTAAAACTGCTGCTGGAAAAAGAAGAACTGCTGGCAGATGAGGTGAAAACCTTCTTTGACGCATACGGCCTCGCCACGCCGGAACCCGTGCTGCTCACCGATGCCGCGCTCAAAGTGTTGCCAGACGCCGCAGCCCGAA
>LMZS01000026.1 GCA_001567085.1 Chloroflexi bacterium OLB15 | reverse complement strand
GGAAACTGAAGGCGCATAGATAGGTTTGCACATCAGGAAAATTGACGAGTTCGTAAGGATCGCGCAGGGCAACCACGATGAGATCAGGATGCGCGCCCAATAAACGGGCAATAACTTTCGGCTGAGACTGCTGATCAAAATCCATGCCCGGCAGCGGATAGTTTTCGGTGACGGCGATCACTTTTGCGTCAGCAGGGATAGCGGGTGATCCTGTGCCATCCAGCAGCTCTTCGGCGCTGATCACTGCCGTATGAGGGTGGCGCGCCTGAACATGCCTGACCAACTCGTCAAAGGCGGCGACCGATTGATTTGGGCCAATGCCGCGCGTTTGGGTGACGGGTGGGTAGCTGCTGCGGGTGGTTGCATTGACCAGCACCAGTTGATCGGCGGCAGTAATCGGCACAAAGCCATCGCCGCCGCGCAGGAAAGACAGCGCTTTGCGGGCGATATCCAGCTCGATAGCTTTATGCTCTGCCGAGCCTATAGTTTCCGGGCGGTAATTGGTTGGCTGAAGGCGCTGTTTGAGCAGCAGAACCCGCCTGACAGCATCGTTCAGGCGATATTTCGAGATTACCCCGCTGCGGGCGGCATCGCATACTGCGTTGATCAGTGAAAGCTGCTCGTACAGGTAGGCGTTCGCATTGTGGTTATAGTGTTCTTCGGCCAGCATAAGCAGATCAACGCCAGCGTTGAAAGCGCGGATGGCGGCATCAGCAGGGCGATAGAATCGCTTCATAGCCTGCATGTTCATGCTGTCAGAGAGAATTACGCCATCAAAGCCCATTTCATCGCGCAGCATGCCGTTGAGAATGCGCGGCGAGAGCGTTGCAGGACATACCGGATCGAGCGCATCGAAAATGATATGTGAGGTCATCACCATGTCTGCCCCCGCGCGAATACCTTCAGCGAAAGGGAACAGGTCTATAGCGAGCAATTCTTCACGCGAGCGGGTTACGTGGGGAATGTCGCGGTGGCTGTCTGCAATCGTATCGCCATGACCGGGAAAATGCTTGATGGTGGTGAGTACGCCGCCTGCACGCGCACCTCGTACCGCTGCTGCGCCCATTTCCGCGACCAGTGATGGAGACTCGCCAAACGAGCGCATACCGATGATCGAGTTATACGGGTTGGAATTACAGTCTACGGCAGGGGCGTAGATAGTGTTTAACCCTACCGCGCTCATTTCTTGGCCGATCAGGTAATACATGCGGTAGGCAGTTTCAGGATCGCGGCTTGCGCCAAGCGCCATATTGCCGGGGCCGGGGCAGCTTTCCCCTGTGAGCACGCTCCATGCGCCTTCCTGATCCACGCCTAAGATCAAGGGGATGTGCAGGCGGGTATTGGCGGCAAAGCCCTGCAAACGGCCGGTGAGTTCGACGGCAGCAGCGGCGCTCGGCACATTATCGTTACTCACGTAGGACGCGCCAACGAAATGATCCTGCATCAGGATGCGGGCTTCATCTACGCGATCTTTAGAGAAGGCCAGCAGGAAAAGCTGACCGATTTTCTCTTCAAGAGACATGCTTTCCAGCAGAGCTTCAATATTCTGCCGGGCGAAATCTGCTTCGATACTCATCGTTTATTTCACCGATCCCATACTTAGGCCGCGCACCAGATAGCGCTGGAAGAAGAGCGCCATCAAGAACGGTGGGAGCATGGTTAAGACGGCGGCTGAGGCCATACTTTCCCATGACACCTCATACTGACCGATGAACAGGGTGAGTACAACGGTCAACGGTTGGGCGTTTGATGTACGCGTGAAAATAAGCGGAATAAGAAAGTTATTCCAGGTAGAGACGAACGAAACCAGAAAGACCGCGACCATGCCGGGGCGGGCGAGCGGCATGATAATGCGGAACAGAATTTGCCACTGGTTAGCGCCGTCCACCAGCGCGGCATCTTCGATTTCAGAGGGGATATCGCGCACAAAGGTAGACATTAACCACACCGAAAGCGGCATAAGGAAAGTGACGAAAAGCAGCACTTGCCCCTGAATGGTATCAATCAGCCCGATTTGCGAGAACAGGAAAAAGAGCGAGATCAGCGAAACCCAGATAGGCAAAGGCATCAGCAGCATGACGAAGTAAAACACGAAACCTTTGCCCCTGAATTTAATGCGGGCAAAGATGAATCCTGCGCCGGAGGAAAGCACCGTGATCAGGGCTGCGGAAATCGTACTGGTGAGCAGGCTGTTACGCAGCCCTGATCCCATTAGACCAGCAGTGGGCGAATAGCCCCCGTCGCGGAACTGTGCGCCGGAGGTGAAAAGTTCAACATAATGATCCAGCGTAGGCTGGCTGGGAAACCAGACTTTATAAGGGCGCGCGTAAAGCTCGGTGCGCGTGGAAATGCTGGAGACAACCACCCAGTAGATGGGCGCAAGCGACCAGAAGAGGACGATGGCCGAACAGAGATAGAGGAAGGCCAACCGTCCGATTTTACGCCAATCGCGTTTGGGCGGGGGTGGCGCGCTGTAGGAAACGGCTGGAGACATGGTTGTAGTCATCGTGACTTTATCCCTTCGTTATAAAGCCGCGTGATGAACACGATGCCAACGCCAAGCGACATCAATAAGATCAGGTAGGATAAGGCCGCGCCAAGCCCGATGCGTAAATCTCTGAAAATTAACTCGTAGTTGTAAATCATCAGCGTTTTGGTGAAGGGGTTGATCGCGCCGCCCGCTGAACCGCCTGCGGTAAGCGTCCAGATCACATCGAAAATCTGGAAAGCGGCGATGAACTCGATCACCAGCGCCACCGCCAGCGAAGGCAGCAGCATGGGAACGGTGATGCGGCGCAAACGGGAGAAGGTGCCAGCGCCGTCTACTTTTGCGGCATCATAAAGATCATCAGGGATGCCTTGTAAGCCAGCCAATAGGATGATCATCGGGAAGGAAAATCGCGTCCAGGTGTGAACAACGGCAACCCAGAATACCTGTGCCGTAGGATCGCGCAGCCAATACTGGTACTCGCCAATCAGCCCGAATTGATAGAGCAGGCCGTTAAGCGCCCCGTATTCGCCATTGAGCAGCCAACCCCATAAGAAGCCATTGACTACCGGGGGTACCATCCAGGGGATAATGACCAGCGTGCGGATAATCCCGCGGCCGGGAAATTTCTCATTTAACAGTAAGGCGATGGCGAAGGCTACGCCTGTTTCCAGCGGCAGAATGACGGCGACCAGCAGCAAACTGCGGCCGAGCACCTGCCAAAACTCATTACTACCAAGCAGGTTGGTATAATTTTCCAGCCCGATGAATTCGGGTGGGCGGCGAATCCGCAGATTTTCGTTGGTGAGGCTGGTGCCGAAAGTGTCTATGGCAGGATAGTAAACCAGTATCGCGACCAGCAGGATGATCGGCACGAGCAAGACGATCACAAAGAATTTTTTAGAAGAGACGAGGTCGCGCGCCATAGTCATTGGGATGTTTGCCTTTCATCCAATTCAGGTGCTGAGTTGCACAGAAAGCTATAAACTCTCTCACCCCTCCCCGCACGCGGGGAGGGGATCGTTGGCAGAGGCGAAAAATGCCCCCTGAAAGAACGGTATAGGAGCGGCCTGGTAGGTCGCCCCTACAAAGACTTGCCAGATTTTGCCAGTTTAACGACTAGCCGCCGTACTCATCTTTCAATGAGTTCCACTCTTCAGCGAGGGCATCAATGACATCATCGCCGCTGCCGCCAGACTGAGCAGCCTGAAGGATGGATTCGCGGACGACGCTGGCCCAGGGCCCCCACCAAATGGCGTAGCGGGGCAGTTCGTGAACGTGTTCGCTTTGCGCGACGATGGTATCGTAGCCGGAAATCAAGCCTTCGTCGTTCAGGGCAGAAGAAACTGAAGTACGCGAAGGATACAGACCAAAGGCGTCGAAGATGGCGCGTTGATTTTCTTCACCCACGTACCACTGAATGAACTGCCAGGCAGCATCAACGTTGGGGGAACCAGCGCCAATACCGATAGCGGCGGGGAAGCTCCAGGTGTTGCCTTCTTCGGGCAGCAGCATGTATTCAACATTTGGCGCCTGCTGCGAGGTTTCGGCGTTGTTGCCGACGACCACCGAGCTTGCCAGCCTTGATGGAAGACGCCGGTGCCGCTCCAGAACAGCGGGTGCTGGGTGATCGAACCGGCCAGAATTTCAGGGCTGATCAGTTCTTCACTGAAGTAGCTAAGCAGCAGGTTCATGGCACGGCGTGCCTGTGAGCCTTCATCAGCAAAGACAGGATTCAGCTCTTCATCGAACATGGGATCGCCCATCGAGAGCGCCATAAGATACCATGACCAGTCATTCGCGCCGAAGGCAATCGGGTAATCATCAATGCCCTGCTCTTTGATCGCCTGCGCCTGTGCGGTCAGTTCATCCCAGGTGGTCGGCGGGGCATCAAAGCCGGCTTCGGCCAGCGTGGCCGCGTTGTAATCCATCATCACCAACTGGAGATAGGTGGGAATGCCGTAAACCTGATCATCCATCGTCCAGAAATCAACCTTCTCGAAATCTGCGAGGTCAAGATCAGTGGTGGCGGCGATAAGATCGTTGAGGGACATCATGTTACCGGTGGCAACAATGTTCGAGGGAGCTTCTTCGGTCAGGAAGATGACATCGGCGGCGGGCTGGCCGGACGCGGCAGCCACCTGTACGCGGCTGAACAGATCGGCGCTTTGAACTGATTGAATTTCAACCGTGATGCCTGTTTCTTCCTGAAATGCGGTGAGCGCTGCTTCATCTGGTGGAACGCCCCAAGGTGGGGTCAAAAAGGTGATGGTGGTGCCCTGCGCTGAAATTGGCGCGAACGCCATGAGCGCGAAGACAACGACGGATGCGATAAACATCCACTGATACCGCGAATTACGCCTCATCTTTGCTTCCTCCGTAATACCCACTAAAACCACGCTGTAACTAAGGGGCGGTATTCCCCAGAGTACCAAGTCCATTTGCGCTGGCCAGCGCCACACGCAGGTTGCCTTCGGCTGATTGTAAGAGCGCGGTCGCCTGCCCTGCGTTTAGTTGAAAGCGCCCCATCAGAATAGCGGTTCTCACGTCTTTGCCAGCGGCTTCCAGCAGTTGCCCGGCTGTAGCAAGATCCGTCGGGATGATATCGGCAACGATGCGGCGGGCGCGGTTGAGCAGTTTTTGATTGGTGACGCGCAAGCCGACCATCCAATTGTCGTAAACCAACCCCAGTCGGATCATGACCGCCGTGCTAAGCATATTAAGCGCCATCTTCTGGGCGGTGCCTGCTTTCAGGCGGGTGGAACCAGTCAGAATTTCGGGTCCAACCAGCAGCGGAATGGCGATGTCGGCTTTGTCCAACAAAACGGCGGGCGTGTTACAGGAAATGCCGACAGTTAAGACGCCTTTTTCACGCGCAGCGTTGATTGCGCCTAATACGTATGGCGTTCTGCCGCTGGCGGCTAGCCCGACGACGGAGTCATGCGGGGTTAGATTTAGCGCCAGCAGCTCATTTGCCCCGGCAAGAGCGTCGTCTTCGGCATTTTCGACAGGGCGAATGAAGGCATCCGCGCCGCCAGCCATGAGCGCGATTACAATGCCGGGTTCAATGCCGAAGGTAGGAATACACTCGGCGGCATCTAACACGGCAAGGCGGCCGCTGGTGCCAGCGCCGACATAGATCAGCCTGCCGCCCGCTTTCATGCCTTCAGCGATGCGATCTACTGCCTGCGCGATAGCCGGGATAGCGGCTTGCACAGCGGCGGAAACGCTGGCATCTTCGGCATTCATCAGGCGGCAAATATCCTCTGACGAAAGGGTATCCAGCAGTTGAGAACGCGGATTACGATCTTCAGTAAGCATACTCATCCTGGCTCAGGGGAAGTACTGACACTGGTAAACAAGGTTTCTCTCAAAAGGTGATGATAATTTGCGCCAGGCGTAATATCGCCAAGCACTACCGCACGAGATGCGCCTGTAAGCGCGGCGAGTGTGCCGGGGCGACCATACCAGCTTTCATAGGCTAAGACGGCAAAAACAAGCGCCTCTTTGTTATCGGTATCCATGCCAACAGCCTCATGCGAGAGAATTTCTGCGCCGGGCAGGAAACTTTTGAGCATGGTGATCAGAGTGGGGTTGTGGCCACCACCGCCGCCGATAATAACTTCGCGGGGCATGACCGGGGCATAGGCCTGATAGGCATCGGCGATGCTGGCGGCGGTGAGGGCGGTGATGGTAGCCAGCGTATCTTCATCAGAGAGGCCACGCGCACGGCCTTCGTTGACCAGTTTCACGGCCATTTCGGGGCCGAATAATTCGCGACCTGTTGATTTGGGGCCGCGCCGCTGGAAATAGGGATGTTCCATCAGCTCACCCAGCCAGCCTTCATCAAAATGGCCTCTGGCGGCCATCGCGCCATCCAGATCGAGCGATTTTTCGCCTGAGGTGAGCGCGCGCATGGCTTCATCCAGCAGCGCGTTACCTGGCCCGGTGTCAAAAGCGATAGGTAGAGCATCGGGCATGTTGAGCGGCGGAAGTAATGTGACGTTGGAAATGCCGCCGATATTTTGTACAGCTCGCCAATGGGTAGGATGGCGCAGCAGCAGCCAGTCAATATAGCTGGTGAGCGGGGCACCCTGACCGCCAGCGGCAATATCCCGCGCACGGAAATTGCTGATCGTGGTGATGCCCGTGCGTTCGGCCAGAATCGCAGCCTCTCCGATTTGCAGCGTGGCGACAGCTTTGCCGCTGCTGTCAATCTCGTGCCACACGGTTTGCCCGTGCAGCCCGATGAGGTCTACCTGCTGCGGGGTATAGCCAGCTTCATCCAGCAGCGACAGGACGGCTGAGGCGAAGCGCTCGCCAAGCTCAAAATGCAGGCGAGAGAGCGCATCAATGCGGCTGGTAGCCTGCGTTCCCTGTTCGTGAATCAGGCGTTGGAAGTCACGCGGGAAAGAGGTGGACTGCGCGGCTAGCATACGCACGCTAAGCGATGGCGGGGCGCCGCTGATTTCACAGAGCGCGGCATCTATTCCGTCTGCGGAAGTGCCCGACATTAAACCGATGATATAGAGAGGCCGTGTCATAGCGCCGTCTCTCCAGAATCAATGCGCTGGAGTGAAACCTGCGCGGGCGGTGGAACGTTCGTTACATTCATAGTTTGAGTTCGTAATACGGCATGCAGTTGATATTGATCGCTGCGATAAATTGAACGCACAAATTCAACAGGGCGGCTGTCGCTGCCGTAGGTTAAACGGGTCATCGCCAGCACAGACGCGGACGGCTTGATCAGTAGATAACGCGCTTCTTCAGCGGTGGATTGGCGGGCGCGAATAGTTTGTTCTGCCCACAGAAAGCTGTGTTCGTAAACTTCGGTCAGAACGCGATACAGCGACTCCTGACGGAAATCGAAACGGGAAAGGATGTTGGGGCACAGGCGATGCGGCAGGTGACTCTCTTCGACTGCCATCGGCGTTTCGCCAACAAAGCGCAAGCGCCGCAGCACGATCATTTCGTCGCCTACATCTAGCCCTAGCTGGGCGGCAATTTCGGGGCTGGCGGGGATCATTTCCGCGCCTAGCACTTCGCTGTGGGCAGGAACGCCGCGATTGCGCGCATCCTCACTGAAACTGGTGAGCAGTTGAAGCTGTTGTTTGAAGGGTGCGGGGTGAACAAAGGTGCCGCTGCCAACTCGCGTATAGGCGTAACCTTCTTGAACCAGCACGTGCAGCGCTTGCCGCGCAGTCATCCGGCTGATGCCGTACTGCTGGGCAAGTTCGCGCTCAGAAGGCATACGGGCATCAGGGAGGCATTCGCCGGAAACAATGGATTGGCGAAGCTTTTCCTTGATATGCAAATAGATGGGAACCGCCCCTTCAGGAGTGCTCATCTCATTCGCTCATGCTGCATCATCAGAGAAGTGGACTATACCACTTTGTTACGAAGGGCTGCAAACATTGGTAATACAAGATCCGCAATCTCTGCGTGATGTGATCTGGTGAGAGTGCACAGAGCTTTCTGAACACGCGCTGTAGGGCGTGCCTGAAACGGGCGACTTGTCAGGTCGCCCTACGCAGCATCATTAACGTAAAAGGGGCGAGCTTACCCCACGATACAGGCTAAATATGTGTTTCAGGCTTCGGGGGGCGGAACGACGCCGATAGTGAGCAGAATATTGGCGTAAATGCGCTGTTCGCCAGTGGCGATGACCAGCGCGGTATCTGCCGAACGGGCGGCTTCGTAAAAGGCAAAGCGCTCCAGCTTGCGGATGGCGATGCCCGATGGCAGGATGTTCCTAAATTCCTGCACGATTGGCGGCTCTGGCGGCGTGTTTGGCTCCATGACATCGGCAGTTTCGATGGGGATGGCAGTGACCAGCACCTTGAGTACGTCGGTTGCGTTTAGCATACCGGGAGCAAGATTCAGGTAAACAATGTCGGCATTTGGCGAAGTGCCTGTGACGAATGGGTAATTACCATCGGCGATGAGCACGCGCGATCCATGCCCCGCAGTTCCCAGTACGCCTAATATTTCTGGATGCAGCAAGGTTCCATAAAGCATGATTGATCTCCTTGAAAATATGATCGCGGCACGTTTCCCGGTTTCAACGGGTGTTCCCCATCGTATCTATTCATCGAGGGCTATGCCGCACGTTCTGGTTGCTCCGTTGCCGCGCGGCTGATGCCAACCTCACGCAGGTATAGATACAGCGGCAGCGCCAGTGACAGCCCGACCAGAAAGCTGGCAGGCAGCACAAGCCACCAGCGTGAAATATGATGGCGGTTGGCGTCAGTAAATGACCATACCCAGAAAACCAGTATCGAGATTAAGACATCTGCCGAAAAACCGCCTGCCGCGCCATTCGCGAACAGGCTGGATAGAAACAGCGACAGATTGACCCCTTCAGTGCGGAAAAAGTGAGCGAAGAACAGCCAGGGGATGATAGTTCCGATAATGGCGCAGACAAGATAGAAGTTTTTGAGCATGGTTTGAACCTGAAACGGATATTGCTGCTAAGTTTTTCCGCTTTTCGCCATAAACGCAAGAGGATAGAAAACGCTTCTTTATAGAATTGTTAAACAAAACCTGTTTCATTTAACATGGATTTAACATATACTTAAACAACCTTCCCGTGTTGGGTTAAAATCAATTCTGGTCGAGGTTGAGCGATGAATAGATGGCGCTTCTCTTATCTGTGCTTTTTTCAGGCGATGTAATGGCTTCTCTGCGAGAGACACCAATGCCGGAAAGCCAACCCGTTCCCCTGCCGAAAGAGAAAAGCATGGTTACGGCGATTTCGCTGCGCGGGTTAAGCACGCAGGAAGCCGAAGCGCGTTTGCTGACTTATGGCCTGAATCAGCTTCCAGAGGAAAAGCGGCGCTCGCCGTTAGTGCGGTTCGTGCTGAAATTTCGGGGCGTCATTCCCGGAATACTTGAGATCACGATGCTGCTGCAATTGGCGCTTGGCAAAATTACCGGCGCGCTGGTCATTCTGGTGATGCTGATTGTGAATGCCGTAGTGGGGTTTTTCTACGAGCGAAAAGCCTATAATTCGCTGGCAGCTTTGCAGCAGCAGCTTCGCGTTGATGCGCGCGTTTTACGGGATGATTCATGGAAGTTGATTCCGGCGCAGCAGTTAGTGCCGGGAGATATTATGCGTCTGCGCGCTGGCGACATTATCCCTGCCGATGCGCGGGTAATATCAGGCCATATCGCAGTTGATCAGGCGGCGTTAACGGGCGAATCACACCTGATTGAGCGGGACGCCGGAGATATCACCTATGCGGCCAGCAATGTGCGGCGCGGAGAAGCGATTGTCGAAATTGAGGCCACTGGCACGAATACTTCTTACAGCCAGACGGCAAAACTGATTCAATCGGCTAAATCTACAGATCATGGCGATGCCTTCGTTCAGCGCATTGTGATGTATCTGATGGGCTTGACGCTGGTGCTGGTGGCGGCGGTGTCGGTGAATGCCGCTGTTTTACATCTGCCGTTTACCGATACGCTGCTGTTTATTCTGGCGCTGCTGATCGCTGCGATCCCCGTCTCTTTGCCCGTAACGTTTACGCTGGGGACGGCGATTGGCGCGCGGACGCTGGCACAGCGCGGCGTGCTGGCAACCCGCCTGAATGCGATTAAAGAAGTGGCGGGCATGGATGTATTATGCAGCGACAAGACCGGCACGATCACCAAAAATGAGCTGGCGGTTGTGGCCACCCACGCTTACAACGGCTTTTCCAGAAGCAAGCTCTTGCGGTTGGCGGCGCTGGCATCTGATGAAGCGACTCACGATCCGATAGACCTTGCCATTCGCGACGCAGCAGAAGCGACTAAACCCCACTATAACAAGGCTCAGCGGTTGGAATTTACGCCGTTTGATCCGGCAACAAAACGCACTGAAGCGCTGATTGATCGGAGCGATGAGGCGAAAAAGCAAATCCATGTGATAAAAGGATCGCCGCATATCATCAGCGATCTGGTTGAGCAGGATGTAGATTTAGGGCAGACTGCCGAACAATTCGCGGCGAATGGGGATCGCTGTGTGGCAGTGGCGGCGGCTAAAGTGGGCAAACCGCTTAAAATGGCGGGGCTGCTGGCGCTGCAAGACCCGCCGCGTGAAGATTCGGCAGCAGTGATTCGGCGTCTTCAGGCGTTAGGCGTGCGCGTGATCATGATCACGGGGGATGGGCGTGGCAACGGCGCGCAGGCATCGCGGATCAGGTTGGTAT
>LMZS01000025.1 GCA_001567085.1 Chloroflexi bacterium OLB15 | reverse complement strand
CTAATCGTGCGGAACACGTCGTCACCTTCAAAGAAGAATTGCCCTAAATAGCTGCGCGCCTCACCCAGCCCCATCGGTTTTTGCTGCCATAATCTCATCCAGGGATGCTGTTTGAGGGGGTTTAGCGCTTCATGCGCTTGCGCAAAATAGCCGATATGCACCGCCGCGCCGGGGCGCACTTCGCCAGCCAACGGCGGCATTTCGCCCACGATAGTTTTGATAAACGTACTTTTGCCGGCTCCGTTCGGGCCGATCAGCGCCGCCACTTCGCCGCGAACCAGCACCAGATCAGGGGCGGTAAACAGCGGCCTGTCTGCATAACCAATTTCAGCGCCAAATGTCCGCAGCACCAGATCGCCGCTGCGCGAGCGCGAGTCCAGGCGTAAATTCAGCTCTTTGCGCGTGCGCGGCCGCCCGATCAGCTCATCGCGCTTCAGGCGATCCAAACGCCGCAGCTTGCCCTTAGCCTGACGGGTATTCTGGCCGGCCATGTTCCGCCGAATATATTCTTCCTGCTTGGTGATAAATTCCTGTTGGGCTTCATACTCTTTCAGCAGGCGCGCATGGCGCTCTTCGCGCTGTTTCGCATAATCGCTGTAATTACCGCGATACGTCTCCAGCGTGCCAAAATCCAGTTCCCATACAGTGGCAGCTACCGCATCCAAAAAATAGCGGTCATGGCTAACCACGATAACCGCGCCCGGAAACTCTTTCAGGTAGCCTTCCAGCCATTCCACCGCTTCAATATCAAGATGATTGGTCGGCTCGTCCAACGCCAGCACATCCGGCGCTTCCAGCAGCAGCCGCCCCAGCAGGGCGCGGGTTTTCTGCCCGCCAGAAAGCAAATGTAAAGGGCGATTGAAATCTTCAAGTGAAAATCCCACGCCTTGCAGCACCGTCTTAATACGCTGCTCGTAGGTATAGCCGCCCGCCGCCTCGAACGCATCTTGCAGTTCGCCATAAACGGTCAGCGTCTCGGAATCGCTCAGGTCAGCCGCCATCTGTTCAAGCTGTGCTTCCATCTCGCGAAGTTCCGCAAATGCCGAAAGCGCTTCTTCATAAATGGTGTGGCTTCCGGCAAGCTCTGGGCGCTGCGGCAGATAGCCCAGTCGCAGCCCGCGCGCATAAGTAACTGTGCCCTCGCTCGGAAAATCCAACCGGGCAAGAATATTCAGCAGCGTGGTTTTGCCCGCGCCATTCGGCCCCACCAGCGCGATCCGCGCACCATATGGCACCGATACCGAAACGCCGCTAAAGATGTCGTCCGGCCCAAATTCTTTCGCAAGTTGTGTTCCAACGATTAGAGACATGATACTGGCGTTAAAAGATAAAAGCTGAAAGTTAAAAGCAGGCACAGCGGCTTTACTTTTAACTTTTAACCTTCAACCTCTAACTTAAACCTCTCTCATTGCAAAAATTCCACGAATTATATCATGCGCTATCTGCGCTATAATCGGGCACATGAACGATTACTCACTTAAGCGCCCAAAGACTCCTGCCGATCACGTTGGCGTATTGATCGCTGCAGTTATGCTGATCGTCGTCGGCTGGGGCGGGCTGTATTATCTGGTCACTACGCAGCCGCCGCGCGTTGGCCCGCGCTGGATTTTCTTCGTATTGCTGTTCATCGCCGTTGCCGGCACCGCCATGCCCCTGCTCCGCTATCTCAACGTGCGTTTCACGCCGCTGTCACAGCCCTTGCCGCCCGGCGGTGTGATTGTGCGGCAAAGCGCGTGGGTTGGCCTGTTCTTTGTCACCTGCGCGTGGCTGCAACTGCCGCGCTCGCTCACCATTCCGGTCGCCTTCTTCTTAGGGCTGGCGCTGGTAGTGATCGAAATTTTCCTGCGTTCAAGGGAACTTTCACGCAATTAAGCAGTCAAACGCCGCCCGAAAAACGCAGCGTCCAGCCATCGGGATCAAGCACCGTAAATTCACGCGTACCGTACCATGTGTTCTGCGGTAGAGATTCGATCAGGACACCGCGCTCACGAAATTCCTCATAAAGCGCGTCTACAGCCGCCCCTATCCGAAAATACAGCGTTCCCGCAGTCGGGCGTTCAGCATAAACAATGTGCATTCTGGCGCGCTCGCTCGTCCATTCGCCGCGAGACACAATCGCAAACTTCGGCGGGTAGCCCTCTTGATATTCGAGTTGAAAGCCAAGCGAATCGCGGTAAAAGGCAATCGCCGCAGCCACATTAGCTACACTAACGGCCGGGGCAACGCTGTAAACAGGCACTTCACGCGCGGATGCAGTCACCTGTTCTCCGCTCGCCCATTCATATTCGTCAGCCCGCAGCCCGAAAATCAGCGTTTCATGTGGCGCCGAAAAATGCGTATAACGCTGGTAGAACTGCCCGCGCGCGCGAAATCCCATCTTTCCGGCCAGCTTTTGAGAAGCGATATTTTGGCTGTGTATCCACAGCTCAATCCGGTTCAGCTTCATGGCCGCAAAGCCAAAATCCAATGCCGCCGCAACCGCCTCGCTGCCATAACCCTGCCGCCAGTTTTCCGCCCCGATGATATAGCCCAGCCCCGGCACCGCCGCATCAATATAGTTGACCACGCCAATAGCGCGCCCACCTTCCTTAAGCACGACAGCCCATGCTGGCGCAGATCCGCGCAGCATACCGTTGATCATTTGCAGCGTTTCATCACTGTTCTGATGGGGCAAATGATGCCACCAGCGCATCGTTTGCGGGTCGCTATACACGCGAAATAAATCAGGTGCGTGATCGCGTTCTAATGGCTGAAGCAGCAGTCTGGGCGTAGAAAGCAGAACGGCGGCCAACATAAGGCTAATCCCGTCGCATATTTTTCGCGTTTTCGCCGCGTGCGCGCTGTTCCCACGGCTTTTTTGCGCCGCCGCTGTAGCCCATTTCCCGCAGGCGTTCCGTTTCCAAACGTTCCAGTTCAGCGGCCACCAGCGGGTAATCAGTCTCAGGAATAACGCGGTCTATGCCATTGGCTTCACGGTAAACGTAGCCAGCGCCGCCGCACCAGTCGCAATCCCCGGCGGCGCCTGTCTCTTCATCTTCCATCCAACCATAGCCGTCACAAGACGGGCAGCGCACAATATCGGGTGTCATCGGCTAATCCATAAACGATAAGTTACCGTTCTTATACCCCCGTACTTCCCTCAGGAATGTTCAGCGGCACATACTGATTTTCATACCACCATTCCGGGTATGGCGCGACCTGATCCGGCGTCACATCAAAATATTCGTCCAGAATACGCCGGATGATCGGCGCGGCGGTTTCCGAGCCTTCGCGCCCATATTCGATTACCCCCGCAATTGCAATTTGCGGATCATCAGCCGGGGCAAATGCCACAAACCAGCCATGCGGCTCTGCGCGTCCGGTTTGCGCGGTGCCCGTCTTTCCGCATACGGTATAAGGCGCAACGACCCCTTCGGGATCGGTGAATACAAACCATGCCGTACCCAAACGCTCGCCAGAGGTGCGCCCCAGCACGCTGCTATCAGTGACCTGACACATGCCATGCCGCACAACCTCTAGCGTCTCTTCGCTCAAATTCATCTCAGAAGTGATCGTTGGATCAAACTCAAACACAGGCGTTTCGCCTTCCCGCCCCACCGTTTCAACGATAAACGGTTCGTACAGCGCGCCGCCGTTGGCAATTCCCGCCACCATTCGCGCCATCTGGATCAACGATACTTGAATATCGCCCTGCCCTATGGCTTCCGAAATTGCCGCGTCTACGCCGCGCGGCAGGGGGACATTTCCGGCCGCTTCAGGCAGGATACCGACGTTGATCCCCGTCTGGCTGCCCAATCCCATCCGCCGCGCATAGTCGGTCAGGGTTGAAGGGCCGCGATCCCGATACAATAACGCGCCTACGGTGTAGAAAAACGGGTTGCAGGATGCTGTCAGCGCATCCGCCATAGTCACTTCGCCAGTATCAAAATTGGCTTCTTCAGGCTCAAAATTGCGCCAGTCATAACGTTCCTCGCGGGTATCCCCATACTGCGATCCGTACCAAATGCGGGTGCAGTCAAAAATCTGGTCAGAATCCCACACGCCTTCTTCCGCCGCCGCCGCCGCGGTGATGATCTTGAAGGTTGAACCCGGTGCATAGCTGTTCTGGATCACGCGGTTCAGGAAAGGCTGGCGCGCATCGCCGCCAAGGCTGATGATGTAATCGCCCACAAAGAAATACGGCGTATCAGGGTTAAAAATGCCGGGGTCAAACGTCGGATAACTTGCCAGCGCCAGCACTTCGCCGCTAGCAATATCCAACACCACCACGCCGCCGCCAGTCGAATGCTCGCGTGATGCCCAGTTTCCTTCAGCATAGTTATAAGCGTCGGCCATCGCTTGCCCCGCCGCCATCTGAAGGTCATAGTCAATGGTGGTGTAAACGTCCATCGGGGCAGCGCCGTCGCTGGACGCGATCTCGCGCACCGTCATCCCGCCCGGTTCAACAATACGCAGCACGCGTCTGGCGTCGCCCGCTAATTCCTCTTCATACTGGGCTTCAATGCCCCCCAACCCGACCAATTCGCCAAAGTCATAGCCACGCGCGGCGTATTCATCTACCTGTTCAGAGGGGATACCGCCGATATAGCCAGTAATGTGCGCGGCAGCCCCATGCCCTGCATAACGCCGCGTCTCACGGGTTGTGGTTACTGCCGCGCAATTTTCAGCCAGCGCCTGGCTGTATTCTTCATATTTATCAGGATCAATATCGCCAACTGGAAACTGCGTTTCAAAATTATAGTCGGCAAACATCGTTACAAAATCGCCGCGCTGCGTCAACAAGGCATAAGAAAGCGTGGTCAGGCAGGCTTCCTCATCCGGAATCGCGCCGCGTGTCACATACACCGTCACCACGGTGCTGTCCTGCTCTACCAATGGCTGCCCGTCACGGGCATAAATGTTGCCGCGTGGCGCGCGCCGTGAAAATGAATCCAGCGTCGTTCCTGGTGCATAATCATCGAAAATATCCATCGTTGACCATGCCACGCGCCAGCCGTTTGGCGTGTTCACCAGCCGCATGGCGCGGCCTTCATCTTCAATATCGCCAAACGTGTTAGAGCCGATAGTAGCATCATAACGCACCAGAGCCGTTTGCCCTTGCTCTTCTACGCGGGCGTTGGCAATTGAAGCGCCGTTGGTGCCAATTGCCGCATCAGCCGTCTCGTAAATCTGCTGGAACACGGGCGCTGTGGTTAGCTGCTGGCTTTGTGGCGCAAGCAGCGCATACATGGCGGCATAGTCGCTCCGCCCCCACGCCTCAATAAACAACGTGGCTACATCGGTAGGCGACTGCGCGGCTTGAAGCAAATTCGGCGCATTCTCGCCAGATGAAGCGCCTGTGATAGGCAGCGTGCCGCATGAGCTAGCGGCAAATGCCAGCGCCACAACTGCCGATAAGCGTATTAGGAGAAAAGATTTAGGTAAACGAATCAATATCATGCACATTTCAACTCTTTAATCACCATACTATAAGTTGTAGATCGCCATTGAACGAGGCTGAATCACGCTGAAAGGCTGGCGTTTAGCTACGCGCCGCCTTCCGAAACCGTTACAATGGGGGTATATTGCAAACCATCGAGGCATATGGAACACCAATGCCAGAATTACTCAGCCAGCGCGCGGTACGGCTGCGCGAAGGCGGTCATAAACTTACTCACGCGCGCCTGACGGTGCTGGACGTGTTGGAAAAAAGCGGCGGGCATCTTACCTCTACCGAACTATTGGAAAAGGTAAATACCATTGACACCACCATTGGCCGCGCCAGCGTCTTTCGCGCGCTGGATTTATTCACCCGTCTTTCACTGGTGCGCCCGACCTATATTGATAGCAGCGTCACCCCTACCTATGTGCTGCTGCCAGACGGCCATCACCATCACATCATCTGCACCAACTGCGGGCGGGTGATCGAATTTGCAGATTGCAGCCTGATTCCGCTGGCAGGAGAGCTTGAAACCCGCTTAGGCGTGAAGATTAACGGTCATTTGCTGGAATTTTACGGGCTGTGCGAGAACTGCGTTTCTCTCGCCGTTGCAGTTGTGGACAAATAAAACGTATGCGTATCGCCCTTAATGGCTGGTTTTGGGATCAGCCGCATACTGGCAGCGGCCAATATCTGCGCCGTTTGGTGGGATCGCTGCGCCGTATCGCGCCGGAAGATCAGATCGTGCTGGTTTTGCCGCCGCGTATCCAATCGCCTCAGAATGTGCCTGAAGGGGTGGAGATCGTGCTCAGCAAAGGGCGCGATGGCAATCTTAGCAAAGTTTGGTTTGAGCAGCGCACTTTCCCCGCCGCCGCAGGCAAAGCCAAAGCCGATCTCGCCCATGTTCCCTACTGGGGTAGCCCGCTGACCTCGCCCGTTCCGCTGGTCGTTAGCGTGCTGGATGTGATCCCGCTGGCGCTGCCCGAATATGCCAGCGGTGTGCTGCCGCGCCTGTATACCAGCTTGCAAAGCGCCGCCGCGCGGGGCGCAGGGCATATCCTCACCATTAGCGAAGCCGCCAAAACCGACATTCAGAAATATCTGGGCATTCCCGCCGAGTCTATCACCGTCACGCCGCTTGCGGCCGATGAATCTTTTCATCCGAAAATCGGCAGCGAACGCGATGAAGAAGTTCGCCAAAAATACAATCTGCCAGATCGATATACGCTGTATATGGGCAGCTACGATTCGCGGAAACAGGTCAGCCAGCTTATCGCCGCATACACGTTCGTCGCAAGGCCGCTTGGTGATGAAGTGCCGCTGCTTCTGGCAGGCCGTATTCCTGAATGGGGCAGGGCGCCATTTCCAGATATTCCTTCAGAAATTGAAGCCGCTGGCTTAAGCGAAGTCACGCGGTTTCTTGGGATGGTGGATGAAGCCGATAAGCCTTCACTGTACCGGATGGCGGAGGTATTTGTTTTCCCGACTCGTTATGAAGGCTTTGGCTTGCCTGTACTGGAAGCTATGTCCAGCGGCACGCCTGTGGTTGCCAATCAAATTCCCGTGATCGAAGAGGTGGCAGGAGATGCCGCCTATCTGGTTGAAAATAGCAATTCGCGGGCAATGGGGGCAGCCATCCTATCGCTGTTAGTGGACGATGGTCTTAAAGAAGATTTGCGAACGCGCGGCCTTGCACAGGCGACGCGCTTTAATTGGCGCAAAACAGCCAGCGCCACGCTGGAGGTGTATCACCGCGTCATAGCCGCAGCCAAATAATTACGCATCCGCCCCTCGCTAACTTGCCAGAGAAGGATGCCTGTATGCTGCCTGTTCACCTACATCACCACGCCCGCGCAAATAAAAAGGAGGCATTGGCTGCCCCCTTGACCTGTTCTTTTGCCAATCCAACCCCTAATCTTCAGAGTCATTAGGCGAGTTTTTAGCTAACATGGCTTGCAGCTTAGGATCATCCAATCTGCCATCGCGCAGGTCAAAAACTAGCTGCCGCGCCGTGTCCGCGCCAGCTAGCCCTATCGCCTTAATTTCAGCACCCATGCCGCCAGACGAGCTTAAAATGATGTCGCCATAGTTGAAGATTTTGCCCCAAATGGAGCTGTTTGTGGTCACGTCACGAATATCCCGAATATAGATCGCCGTCTCATTATGCGAAATCCATGATCCGCGCCGTTGAATCACCTTCTCAGTGGTGAGCGCGATGTAATTGTGGCGATAAACCGACCAGTACCATAAGCTCAGGCTAATGATCGACTTAATCCAGAACATAAATCGCCATTTGCTTTCACGAAATATATGCAGTGTCTGCTCTGCCGGAGGCATTGATCCACTTGGCTGCGGCGGACGTATCGGCGTAGGGCTAGCGGGTGGTGGCGTAGTAGCAGGATTATTTCCAGAGCTGGCACTCATTTTGAAAACTCCTCTGCAAATTCAGTAGCAAGCCTATTATATGCACATTTAAGATAATCTGCCCCGAAGTTGTTGCTATCTGTATCTCTTTTATTCACTATCAGCGGGCCGGCATCGCTAAACAAACGCAAAGGTAGCAATTCCCCCGCTGAAAATCCTTGCTCACAACCGCAGCGAGTTACTTTGGCTCGAAATCCAGCTTTTCAATCAGCCGATCCAGTTTCTTGATCAATTTCTTGCGCTTGCCATTATTCACCAGCACAAAATCGGCAATCGCAATCGGGCCGCCTTTTTCCAGCTTTTCGATTTCAGCATAATCGCGGCTTTCAGCTTCATCCTCTGAAAGCGGGCGTTCTTTACGCCGCGCCAGCCGGTCATAACGCACCCTGCGCTCGCTTATCACTGCCACTACGATCAGCTCAGCATCCAATTCTTTACGCAGCAGCTTGTATTCGCTCCAGCTATACAGCCCGTCAATAACAATGTTTGGATGTTCTTCCAACGCCTCGCGCAGCACTGGAATGGCCTGTTTGGCAATTGCCGCCATGCCATCTTTCGCGCGCAGTTCTTCGCGTACAATCCGTTCGTTTTCCGGCGTCAGCGGCCAACTACGCCCTAACACCTCACGCACCACAATCCCGCCAAAGCGAAATTGAAAAAAGCCCAACGACTCCAGATGCTTTGCGCATACTGATTTTCCTGCGCCGGGCATTCCTACCAATGCAAGCGCGCGCCGCCCACGAGTTTTGGTCACAGGTTTATTCGCTCTCTTTCAACATTTATTTGCAAGCCGTATAACGGCACGTCATTATACATACAAACACGGTATAATCGCTGGTTATGAACGCGTTGCGCCCGAATCCATACCACCCAGATATTGAAGACAATCTTTCGCAAGATTGATTGATAGCACGCCATTTGCCGGGCGCAAGGAAGCCTTTGGTCGCCTCTATCAACAGTTAAACGATATCGCGCCCGGCGCCATGCGCGCACTTTGCTTCATCGGGCGGCGGCATGTAGGCAAAACCGCGCTGCTGCTGGCCTTTGATACCGCTTTTGGCGAAAACTATGCTGGCGCGCGCGTGTTTGTCAGCCAGTTCATGCCTGAAGATGAAGAAGAATTTCTGCTCATGCTGGCACAGGCAGCCACCGAAGCCATTCTGGATAGCACTGGCAAAGTTGGTAAGCTGAACGAAATTACCCAGCTTGAAGAAGATGGCGACGCCCGCGCGTGGCTGGTTGAAACCTTCATGCCAGTGGCCTTGTCTGCTCTGCAAGGCAGGCGGCTGGTGTTTCTGATTGACGATGCTGATAAACTGCTCAACGCCGTTCGTTCTGGCACACTTCGGATGGACACCTTTGCCTATCTGCGGCTGCTGGTTGAAACCTTCCCCGAAGTTGGCTTTGTTCTCACGCTGGATGCCGAGTACGAGCCGGAAATTGACAGTTTAGGCCCGCTGATCGGCGTGAACGACAGCTGCCGCCTGACCAACCTTGCCCCTGATGAAACGCGCTGGCTGCTGCAAGAGCCTGTACGCGGCTGTTACACCGTGCCTGATGACGTTGCATTAGCCGTTCACAAAGCCACCGGTGGCGCGCCAGCATTGGTTCAGCAGTTCGGCTATCAGCTTTACCAGCGCTGGCGTTTAACCCCTGAAATCAACGTCATCACGCTTGAAGACGTGAAGGCACTGTCTCGCAACCTGTATCAATATGCCGAATCCGCCATGAAATATGATTGGCTGCGGCTTTCGCCCAACGAAAAACGGGTGCTGGCGGCCATCAGCCAGCGATACTATGCAGACCCGCTTAAGCGCGTTGACCCTGAAGCCATTGAAGCGTGGCTTGCCGACTCCGATAAGCCAATGGATCGCACCGCCATCAGCGCGGCGCTGCGCGGGTTGGAATACGCCGAATTAGTGCAAAACTCAAATACAGGCACCACGATCACTTCAGGCTTGATGCAGGCGTGGCTGCTGG
The DNA here is from genome assembly GCA_001567085.1 of Chloroflexi bacterium OLB15. Lineage (GTDB taxonomy): Bacteria > Chloroflexota > Anaerolineae > Aggregatilineales > Phototrophicaceae > Flexifilum. Next base: position 14,326 of record LMZS01000025.1, on the reverse strand, counting down.
AAAATGCGGGACGCATGAGCTTCAGCGGCGGCGCCGCCATTCCTGCCCGCGTCACCAGCCTGATCGCGGGTGAAACCCCCGCCCCCAAACGCGGCATTCCTGCCCGCCTCGCCTTAATGTCTGTCGTCGCAGCGGCGGCGCTGGGCATACTTGCTGGCGTTCTGGTGTTCGGCAGCCCGCCTACAGGGGAAGTACAATCGCCTGCCCCTACGGTTACGCTGGTCAATACCCCAACTGCCCTGCCGTAGCCCCTCATGTCGTAAGCGCTGCGCTGTAATCAGGGGGTTAATATCCCTCAGACAAGCGTTATAATCGCCTACCATCTTTTCAACCAGATCAATAACCCAACTGGAGAATCATGACTGCGCACGATCAATTACAGGAACTTCGTTCCCAGATAGACAGCATCAACATGCAGCTTCTGAATTTGCTCAGCCAGCGCGCGCGCATCGTCACCGAAATTGGCAAGACGCTGGATGAACTCGGCAGCCAGCACTATGATCCCGCCCGCGAAGCGCAAATGCTGCAAGAACTGGAACAGGCTAACAAAGGCCCCTTCCCCAACGAAACTATCAAGGCTCTTTTCCGCGAAATCTTCCGCGCGTCGCTGGCGTTGGAAGAACAGCAGGCTCGCGCCAAGATCAAGGTGCAGCGCAAAACTTTGGATGAGCGCACCATCATCACCTTGCCTGATGGCGTCACAACCATCGGCGGAAGCGAGTTTCAGATCATCGCTGGCCCCTGCGCCGTTGAAAGCTATGAGCAGATGGATGAAACGGCGGCAGCGCTGGCGGCGCGCGGCGTAAAGATCATTCGCGGCATGGCCTACAAACCGCGCACCTCGCCCTATGAATTTCAGGGATTAGGCGAACCCGGCCTGCAAATTGCGCGGCAGGTAGCCAATAAATATGGCATGTTCATCACCAGCGAAATCATGGACAAAAGCCAGATCGATATGATGCTCGATTATGTGGATATCTTCTGGGTAGGCGCGCGCAATATGCAAAACAGCTTCTTACTGCGCGCGTTGGGCGCTGTCAACAAGCCAGTCATCCTCAAACGCGGGCTTGCCGCCACGCTGGAAGAATTTTTATATGCCGCCGAATATATCGTCAGCAGCGGCAACCCCAACGTAATTCTGATCGAGCGCGGCATCCGCACTTTCGAGAAATGGACGCGCAATACGCTTGATATTGGCGGCGTGGCAGTGTTGAAACTCGAAAGTCATTTGCCTGTCGTGGTGGATATTTCTCACAGCGCCGGACGCCGGGATATCGCCAACCCGCTTGCCCGTGTCGCCCGCGCCAGTGGCGCTGATGGCCTGATGGTAGAAGTGCATCCAAACCCGCCAGTAGCCATGAGCGACGCCAAGCAGCAGCTTTCAATACCCGAATTTAACGCCATGATGGACGCAATCGCGGCTTTTGCTTAGCCGCATCTCATGACGAATCGAAATACCCGCCAGCAGCTTGCCAATACCCGTAACCGCCGCGAACCGCTGAACTTTGTGCCGTTCGCGGCGGCCATTTCCGCATTGACAAGTCATCAAATCGCATTAGCGAACGCGCTGCTGGAACATGGCACTGTGCTGGATATTCAAACGGCATTTCGTGATGGGCAGCTTACCTCTAAAGCCTTTGTCGCCTGCTGCGTTCGCCGCATTCAGCAGTATGATGCGCGCCTGAACAGCGTCGTTGAACTCAACCCCGATGCACTGATCGCCGCCAGCGCGGCTGACAAAGAACGCCCGCAGCTTACTATCATTCCGCCGCTGCATGGTATTCCGATCCTGCTTAAAGACAACATAGATACCGGCGATGAAATGCAGACTACCGCTGGCGCAGCCGCCCTGATGGGCACTTACGCGGCAGATGATGCCTTTCTGGTCACACGCCTGCGTGAAAATGGGGCGATCATTCTCGGCAAAAATAATTTGTCGGAATGGGCATTCTGGATGAGCAGCGATGGTGCCAGCGGTTACAGCTTTCGCGGCGGCCAAACCCGCAATCCTTATGGCAAGTTCGATGTTGGCGGGTCAAGTTCTGGCTCTGGCGTATCGGTGGCGGCAGGATTCGCCCCGCTGTCCATCGGCACTGAAACCTGTGGCTCACTAACTTCACCCGCCGCAAAAACGGGCTGGTCACACTGAAGCCGGGCTGCGGGCTGGTTAGCCGAAGCGGCATCGTGCCGATTGTGGACACGATGGATACCGCCGGGCCAATGGCAAAAAATGTCACCGATGCGGCTATCTTGCTAACGGCTATTTCAGGGGATGATCCTGCCGATCCGGATTCAAACGATGCCGCCCCGCTTTTCGGCGCAGATTTCGCCGCCAGCCTGAGCATCAACGGGCTGCGCGGCGTGCGTGTCGGGTTGTGGCAGTTCGCAGAAGAAGGCGAATCGCGCTGGTTCACCCGCGCCTATAACTGCCGCGCACAGCAGTTTATCCCCATGCTCGAAAATGCTGGCGCTCAAGTGGTCATGCTTCCGCCGCAACCTGCTGAATCACCCTTTCCTGTTGGCAAAGTGCTGACTGCGGGTTTCCGCGCCTCAGTAAACCGCTATCTTGCAAACAGGCCGCATCTGCCAGAATATGCCCGTTCGCTGGAAAGCATTATCGCCTACAACCAGACGAATGAAGCCGAACTTGCGCCATTCAATCAGAACTTGTTGATCGCTTCTCAAAACAGCGAATACACCGCTGAAAGTTACCGCGAATTTGGATTAGCTGTGCGCGCCGATTCCCGGCAATGGATGGGCGAGTTATTCACCGCGCATAACATCAAAATGATCGTGTCGCTAAACAACCACTTTGCCGCCCATTATTCGCCAGCGGGCTGCCCCGCACTCAGCGTTCCCGCTGCCTTCAAGCGAAATGGCGAGCCGTTCAATATCACCTTCAGCGGCCGTTATTTGGATGAGCCGATCCTGCTTGCCGCTGCCTATGCCTTCGAGCAGGCAAACGCTGGCCGCCGCGCGCCCGTATTGAGTTGAAATTTAATCGGCGGCTAACGCTAGCGATCCGCCATCTACGCCACGGTCACCAGCGCATGGCTCAGTACCACTGTCCCCCGTTCAGCGACGCTGGTCTGGAAAAGGACGCCCTGCGCTTCACGCCACATTTCTGTAACCAGCGTTTCGCCGGGAAACACGTGCCCCGCAAAACGCGCCTTGATGCTTCTGAAGCGTGCCGGGTTATTCTCGCAAAAATGCTTCAACACCGCGCGCCCGGCAAAGCCAAAGGTAGATAAGCCATGCAAAATTGGGCGATCAAAGCCGCCTAGAGCCGCCATCATCGGGTCGGCATGTAAGGGGTTGATGTCGCCTGAAAGCCTGTAAATGAGCGCCTGCTGGGGCAGGGTTTGCTCTGTGGCTACTGCATCTGGGGCGCGGTCTGGGGGCGAAATCGCCGCGCTGGCAGGCCCGCGATCTCCCCCGTAGCCGCCCAACCCGCGAATGAACATGCTCGATTGGTTCATCACAATTTCGCGCCCGCTGGCATCATAACAGGGCACATCCAGCACAATCACCATGCCGCTGCCTTTGTCATATACTGCCGAGATGACCGGCTTACAGGTGATGACCGCCGCTGGTGGCAGTTCAGCTTTCAGCTCTAACCGCTGCTCGCCATGCACCAGCATCATCGGGTTAAATTTCACCCCGCCCGGCAGTTCGCCTTTAATCAACTCCCGGATCATGGCATTCGGAAATACCGCCGGAAATGTTGGCAGCACCCGAAAGCCCGATCCGCTCAATTCGTACACGAACCGTAATTCATCCTGATCAGTTACCCCGGCAGGCGCGCCAACGCCCAGCGCATACAGCGAAACATCCCGCTCGTTATATTCATAAGTAATTTCCGGCAGCGCTTGCCCGATCATCGCCCCGGCAGCTTCGCTTAAATCAGTCATATCCTATCCTTTTGAAATAACATTTGTGCGTTCGCGGGTATCAGCAGTTCTCCCCTGCATGAACCTAACGGATTCCCACCAGCCAATCCGCTTTATGATAAAGAATGTTTCACTTCGATTCTAACGGTGTAATGGATGTTTGGCGCGTTTGCGTGGCGTATAAAGTGGGGTTTGGTATAATTTTGCAAACCTTTTATACGAAATGAAAGGCGCTTCGTGAAAGCGATCATGCGATTTTTAACCCTGTGCATGGCTTCCGCGGCGGCAATAGTGCTGGTTGCAGCCTGCGGTTCTCCCGTTGAAGGCAGTACATCAAATTCAAACAATTCTAACGTGAGCGGTCAAGTTGCTACGCTGGTCGTTACCCCGCTCCAGCCAGCAGATATTGAACCGCTGCCTACCGGTGATGCTGGCGTATCCGTCGTTGCCAGGGTAAATGGCGAAGCGATCACGCTGGAAGATTATCAGCGCGAATTGGAACGTTCTGAACGCCAGCAGATCAACGTTCAGAATGTCACCGCCTTTCAAGAGATGGTGCTGGATATTATGGTTGAGCAGACCCTGATCAACCAGCAGGCAGCGCAGAATAATATCAACGTCAGTGATGACGAAATTAACGCCGAACTTCAAAGCAATATCGCGCTGGCAGGCAGTCCCGAAGCATGGCAGCAGTGGCTAACCGCTAATTACTATACCGAAGATGAATTCCGCGCCACCTTGCGCGACGCGCTGCTCACCGCCCGTGTGCGTGATTTCGTCATCGGTGATATAAGTGGCAATGTGCCGCACGTTCATGCCCGCCACATTCTGGTTGCCGATGAAACGCTGGCAAATGAGCTGATTGCACGCATCAGTAACGGTGAAGACTTCGCCGCGCTCGCCGCGCAGTATTCCCTTGATGAAACTTCCAAAAATAACGGCGGCGATCTGGGCTGGTTTGCGGAAGATGAGTTGTTGCAACCAGCGCTCGCCTATTCCGCCTTCAGCAGCAATTTGCAGGAAATTATCGGGCCGGTGCAATCAGAACTTGGCTATCACATTTTGCAGGTGCTGGAGCGCGAAGACAGGCCAGTAGATGATGCGCGCAGGGCGGCGTTATCTCAGGCGCGGTTCACAAACTGGCTGACCAGTTTATTGGAAAGCGCATCTATTGAGCGATACTTGCGCTAATCGAAAGTGACATGTGGGGGAAAGCCTGATGGGTCGTGGTCGTGCGCGGTTGTATAACCTGATCACTCTGATCGTCATTATCATTGCGATTTTGTGGATCATTTTTGTGGTCAGCAAGTTAGCCGGGCCACCGCCAGCATCTACTGCGGCGGTGGTCGTGGTGCCAACAGCGCAGGTTTTGCCCACTGAAACCGATACCTTCACGCCAACTTTTACCCATACCTTCACACGGACTTATACCCCGACCAATACGCCAACTGAAACCCTGACGCCTTCGATCACACCTAGTTTGATCCCATCAAACACGCCGATCACGCCGACCAATACGCTGACGCTCACCCCCGTACCGACAGATACGATTGTGCCGTCAGCCACACTCACCGAAACGCCTGTGCCGTCGCTAACCATTACCAGCACGCTGGAGCCAACGCTGACCGAAACGCCCACGCCCATTGTGCCGGATTTCACGCCGCAGCCCACCGTTCCGCCGCCATCGCCATTCCCGTTTGTGGTGCGTGATAATCAGGTGATCCTCACGACCAATTTTGCCAATATAGCAGGCTGCGCGTGGCAGGGCATTGGCGGTCAGGTCTTCGGCATTGATGGCAGCCCGCTGCCCGGCATCCGTGTTCATGTCTTTGGAAACGGGTTGGAGTTGTATGCCGACAGCGGCTCAAACCCCCTGTACGGGCCATCTGGTTGGGAAATTGCCGTCGCCAACACAGTCAATTCAGGTACTTATGTAGTCGAACTGCAAACACAGCAGGGCACGATTATTTCCCCGCAGCAAAATGTGACCTTCTCTTCAAGCTGCGACGGTAATCTGGCGCTGGTCAATTTCCAGCAGAACCGTCCTATTTAGCCTCAGCTTTCAACTGCGCGCCTTCCCTCTCCATCGCCAACAGCGAGAAATTTGAGGGGGAAGGATGCGCGTTCAGATGACTATCGTCCTAATCCCTCTCTCTGGCTGTGAATCAGAGTTGGCTTAGATTGCCCGTGTTGGGCATAATCTGAACTGCATCATAAGGATTCATGCTGCAAAATTTGCATCCTTGGATTTTGCCAAACCTGCTCAACGAACAGCCTGATGACCGATTCGAACGATCAAAAACCGCAAAGCGATATTCGCCGGATCAGCGCGCGTGACCGCAAGCAAAAGCTGGGTAAAACCCGGCTGGAATTCGGCCCGCTAACGCCGCGTGATGCCCTGCCGCCCCCACCGCCGGAACTTCCGGAAGACGCAGCAGAGCCTGAAGCGCCTATCACCCCTGCTGAAGCAGCAGTTGAACAGCCAGAACTTGAAGCCCCTGAACCGCCCGCCGCCGAAACTGAGGCGGAGCCGGCAGAAATTGAGCAGCCAGCGCAAGCAGAAGCGGAAGCAGAAGTAGAGGCGGCGGCTGAGTTAGACGAAATACAGGAAGAAGTCATCCCCTTCGAATTTGAGTATCCGCCCGAATGGCGGGGCAAAATGCCGCCCGCCGCAGAGCCAAAATCGCTGATCAAAACCGAAGCATTGGAAGCCAATACCCTTCAGGAAGATGCCGGGTTTATTGAGGTAATCGAGCCGGAAGATGCCGCGCTTGATCCTGAAACCGATGCCCTATTGAACCAGATCGAAGAAGATACGGCGGCAATGCGCGCTATCACTGCTGAAGAAGAGCGGCAGGCAGCGAAAAACGCCGCTTATGCCGCGCCAAAGTCCAGAAAGCCCGCTGCCTATCCGCCGCGCAAACGCCGCCGCGCATGGCCGTATAACCTGCTTACGCTGCTCTTTGTGGCCGGTGGATGCGGCCTGTTGTACGTGTTCGTCACCATCTGGAACAATCCGTTTTCAGCGCTCAATCCGCTGCCGCCGTTAACGCCGATTCCGATTGTAGTTTCGCAAACGCCAACCCCTTCGCTCACGCCTATTCCTACCGACACGCCGACGCCAACCCTCACCTTCACGCCGTCCGATACGCCCGAACCTTCGCTCACGCCAACAGAAACGCCTGTGCCCGGCACGCCAACGCCCTTCTACGCCTTCACGGTGCCTATTACGCTGGGCAGCCAGCAGGTGTACATCACCAATCCTGAACTGCGCGGCGGATGCCAGTGGTCAAGCATCGCAGGCAGCGTGTCAGACATTAACGGCGGCGCGTTGAATAATTATCAGGTTCGTATTCTGGGCGATGGCGTGGATGAAACCGTGATCAGCGGCACAGCCACAGGTTACGGGCCGGGCGGCTTTGAACTGCCGTTAGGATTTGAAGCGCGAGACGCGCAGTTCGCCATTCAACTGCTCGATCCCGCTGGCACGCCAGTTTCAGATGTTTACACGATTACCACCAGCAGCCGCTGCGACTGGAATATCAGCGTCGTCCGCTTTATGCAACAGGCCGCATCCCAGTAGCAGCGCGATAGCGGGGATGCGTAAAACCTGATCTGATTGCCCTTCCGCAAAAACAAAGCAGGCTTACCGGGTGGTAGGCCTGCTTCGCTTTACGCTGTGCAATTTCATTCCCGCAGTTTACTGCGGCCTTGCATTATTCCCCGTTCGGGGTCACTTCCACTTCGGCAGCCTCAAAGTCTGCGCCGACGGCATCCAGATCAGCCATATCCTCAGAAAGGCTGTCCAGCGCCGCCTGTGCCAGATCGGTGCGATACATCACGCCGTCGCCTTCAATCGCTTCATTGATCACGCCGAAATTCAGGGCGATTTCGTGGGTGGTATCGTATGCCGCAGCATCCAGAATACCGATGCCATTTTCCGACGGCCAAATCAGCTTGTTGACTTCATTCATCTGCCATGCCTGATGCCCCGCGCCCAGCGTCGGGCCAGCAGCCAACACCGCGTCCACGCATTCGCCGGGGTTGTCACGGCAGAAAATCCAGCCGCGGAAGGTGGCGCGCAGGAACTGAATCGCAACTTCTTCGTTGCCTTCTTCAGCTAACCACGCAGAGCTGGCATAGATGCCGTCTTCCAGCATCGCGGTGCCGTAATCGTTGAAGTCCAGAATATTCAGGTTGTCCAGCGTGTAAACCGGGAAAGAACCATCATCGCCCGTAACTTCCAGAACCTGTGCCAGTTCGTTGTAAGTCATGGCGCTGGCGGCGTCAATTTCGTGATTCAGGAAGGCATTCATATCAAACGCCTGCTGCGCGATCTGACCATCATCAATCATTCCCTGAACATCGAAACCGGCCTTGGTCAGCGCGGCATAGGTCGGGAATTCGTTGCCGCAGCACCAAACGCCAACCACTGAATCGCCCAAATCTTCAAATGAGGTCAAGCCGCTGTCTGACCAGGTGATCTGGCGCATTCCCGAACGCTGGTAAATCTGGGCGATGTTGATCAGGTCGCTGCCGGCTTCTCTGGTAGATAGCGCGTTGCCCATCCAGTCCACCGCGAACTGTACTTCACCGGAGGCCAAAAGCTGCTGAGGGTTGATATCTACACCCGCCGGAACGATGGTGACATCCAACCCTTCTTCTACGTAATACCCCTGCGCTTCTGCCGCGTAATAGCCGGCAAACTGCGCCTGCGGAACCCATTTCAAAACGATGGAAACTGCGGGTGTATCTTGCGCGCTGACGGCCACGCCAAGTACGAGCGCCAACGCCAGCGCTGCTACTAAAACCAACCCTACCTTACGCATAGCAAGCCCTCCAATATTAAAAATAAACAACAGCGCAAACGATTATTTCTCGCGGAACGATACGTGCCAGTGCAGCAGCGAACGTTCTACGGCAGAAACCACGAGATAGAAAAGAATACCGAATAAACACGCCATCACAATAGCCGCCCATGCTTCAGCGTACTGAAATAGTCCGGCAAATGATCGAATGTTCGAGCCAAGACCGGCGGTAGAGCCGCCAAAGTATTCACTCACAATCGCGCCGATAGTTGCCAGCGTAGTGCCCACTTTCAACGCCGAGAAGATATAGGGCAGCGCGTTAGGCAAACGCACCTTGCGAAATATTTCAATCTGGCTGGCAGCATACGAACGCATCAATTCCAGCGCCAGGGGTTCCACTGAGGTTAAGCCGCGTACCGTGCTGATCATCGCCGGAAAATAGGTCAAGACCGCGCACAACGCAATCTTGGATACCGGGTTCATCATGCCGAACCAGTTATTGAAAATTGGCGCCAGCGCGATGATCGGGATCGCGTTAATGGCAATGGCAATAGGGAGCAGCGCCCGGCTAAAAGAGAGGAAGCGTGCTGACACAATACCCGTTAGTATGCCTAGGCCGCTGCCTATAACGAAGCCCCATACCGCGTTCTGAAATGTAATCCAGGCCATCCCCACCAGGCGTGGGTACAAATCAATAAATGTCTGTGCGATCACAGACGGGCGCGGCAGTAAGAATTCCTGAACTTGCAAAACAGCGATGATTGTTTCCCACAGCACCAGCACGATCACGCCAACGACAATGGCCGATAGCTGCCGCCGCGCCGCCTTGCGATACAACCCCAAACGCGTCCAGGGCTGCCAGATCACGATCACCGAAACAATCGCCACATATTCAAACACTGTGGTGATCAGAACTGCCGTCTCTAGCTGAGCCACCACCTCAGGCAGCGTGTCGTCCTCAACCTGTTCAAACATCAAGGCCGGATCAACCCCCAGCGCCGCCGAAACCGGGTTCCAGCGTAAGATAGTGGAAGCCCCGGCAAAGACCACATATGCCAGCAAAATTCCGGTAGCAGCCCATTGCAGCACGCGCCCGCCTTGAGCGCCTGCCTTCTCATCCGCGCTTTTTCCGCGCAGCACCGGCCAAATCAGCGCCAGCACCGTCGCGATCAGGGTAATGCCCAGCACCTGCTGAAAAGTAGCGTTACGCCATGAGCGCCCAAACTGCGTGGTATAGGTGAGGATCGGGTTTTGTGCGTGGTAGGTAACGACGATCAGAAAAATGACCGTTAGCGCCAGAAAATCCTTGCCTAGCGAACGCCCCTCATATTCCGTGATCTCATCTGCTGCCTCAGCCAACGCTAGCGCAGTGGCAGCTTCCATATCACTTTTCTGCGCGCCGGTAAAACTTCCAGATGTAGGCGCTGCCCCGGTAGATTCGCGCTCCATTGCGCTGCGATCTAACGCATCGTCCATCATTATTCGATGGCCTCGCTCCGTGACGGCGCAGACTCAACTTCACCCGGGCTGGTGCCGCGCAGCGCATGGCGAACCATGCTGGTATAGCGGAAATACGCATCCATATCGCGGGTTTCCGGCCCGCGCGGGCGTGGCAAATCAACATCAACTGTCTGGGCAATACGCCCCGGTCGCGGCGACATCACCACCACCCGCGACGAAAGATAAACCGCTTCGGCGATGCTGTGGGTGACAAAAATCACCGTCATGCCTTCCAAACTGCTCCAAATGTGCAGCAGTTCGTTATTCATACGTTCGCGGGTCATCTCGTCCAGCGCGCCAAATGGCTCGTCCATGAGCATGATTTTCGGCTGAAATGAAAGCGCCCGCGCAATTGAAACGCGCTGCTGCATGCCGCCCGAAAGCTGGTACGGGTATCTATCCGCAAAATCGCCCAGTTCAACCAGCTTCAGCATTTCGCGCGCGCGGCTGTTACGCTGATCCTTGGGGTAATTCATGATCTCTAGCGGCAGTTCCACATTCTTGATGACCGTCCGCCAGTCATACAGAGTCGCGTTCTGAAACACAAAACCATAGTCGCGATCTTTGCGCGCCTGCGATGCTGCTTTCCCGTTCACCGCAACGTTACCGGAAGTTGGCTGGATCAAATCCGCCATGATTCGCAGCAGCGTTGATTTGCCGCACCCGCTAGGGCCGATCAGCGAGACAAACTCGCCCTGCTGAATATCCAGATTAATACCTTCAAGCGCGTTGACAACGCTGCCATCTGCCGCGCGAAAGGTCTTATTCAGGTTGCTAATGCTGATAACACTTGCCACAGGCAGGTCCTTATTCGTTACAGGCCAAAGGTTAAAATGATAAGGGAATCCGTCCGTATTGCCGGTGATTTACCCAAAGCAGTTTCTCTAAAATACGCCCTTATCATGTGCATCTCTTTTAATTTTTAAGTTTCGGCGCTTTCTGGCTTCCAGCGCACCACCAGCCGTTCAATAATCGCGATCACCGTGAAAAATAGTATACCCACTAGCCCTGCAATAAAGATCGTCGCCCATAAACGCGGCGGCGATTGGTTGTAATAGCGCGCAAAGTTCAAAATCGCGATGCCCAGCCCATCTTGCGCGCCGCTGGGCAGTTCGCCAATGATCGCCCCAACCACGCTGGCAGTTGAGGCAATTTTCAATGCCGTGAAAATTTGAGGCACCGCATTCGGCAGGCGCAGCTTCCACAAAATTTGCAGCTTGCTGGCGGCGTAGGTTTGCATCAATTCAAGCGCAGTTGTCGGCACGCTAACCAACCCACGCAGCGTGTAAATGGTCACCGGAAAGAAAGTAAGATATGCGGCAATCACCGCCACCGCTAAATTGGATGCCCCTACCCGCCCGAACCAGATCACAATCATCGGCGCAATCGCCAGAATCGGCACCGTTTGCGAAGCCACCACAAAAGGCAGCAGCCCGCGCGAAAGCGCCCCAAAATGTGCGAATAACACCGCCAGCGCAAAGCCGATGATCCCGCCCAGCAAAAATCCCTGAAGGGCAGACAGCAAGGTTACCCCCACCGATCCCATCAGCATCTGCCATAACGGCGGGCCATTACGCTGTGCAGGTTCAAATAACGATGCGGCAATATCAGAAAGGTGCGGCAGTTGGGAATTGTTGAAAATTGTGAGATCAATATTGACCCCGGCTACCGTGATCTCGTAGTTATTGGCCTGAGAAAAGGCTTTTAGCCCTTCCCAGATCAATACCATCGCAAACAGAAGACCGAGGGTAATCAGAAGAGTGCGAAAACTGCTGGTTTCAGAGGGCGGTCGCTCTGCGCGGGCGACAACAGCGATGGTCGATTCGCGGCTCGCAGCCGAGTCCGTCATAACAACTACCTATTTTTGTACGGTATAACTAGCATCTACACCATTGCGACGAATGAACGCTATTGTAGCGACGCAATCCACTTTCCGCCAATCAGTGAAGATCAACAAAAGTGTGCCTAAAAATTGTCCAAAATCGCACAGCCAAATTGCCGTATCCGCATGATCGGGCGGCGATGAAACCAATGCGTTCACGATGATCAAAAGTTCGGGAATCAAAAACCCCTCTCCATGAAAGAAAGGGGTCGAAGTGAAGCCTAAAAGTCAAACTACACGCTGGGGCGCAGTACCGAAAGCACGCGGCCTTGTACGTGGCAGTGAGCCGCATCTACATAGATCGGAGACATAGTAGGATGCGCGGGTTGCAAGCGCACACGCTGGCCTTCCGCGAAGAAGTGCTTAAGCGTAGTTTCGCCGCGTTCGTCCAGCCATACCGCCACCATATCGCCATCTTTCACCGCATCTTGCCGGCGCAGCAGCACAATATCGCCATCGCTGATCATAGCGTCAATCATCGAATCCCCCTTCACCTTCAGCGCGAATACTTCTGAAGGATCGACGCCGTTCAACATGCTCGCCGGAACTTCGATCAGGCTCTCCTCATCAAAGTGATGCCCCATATCATCGGGAATAGATACCGGCGCGCTGGCAACAATTTGGCCGATCAAAGGCACGCGCGGGGTGTTATAGGCCGGGTTCACCGACAGACGGCGCGAGCCTGACGATTTTACAAGCCGGATGCCGCGCGAAGTTCTGCCAGTACGCTCCAGATAGCCAGCCTGCACCAATTTATTCAGGTTGTAATTCACAACTGATGTCGAGTCGATGCCAACAGCTTCCCCAATTTGGCGGATCGTCGGCGGATAACCCTTCTGATCGATGAACCCTTCCATGAAGCGCAGGATATTGCGCTGCTTTTCTGAAATCTTGTTACGTTCGCGCATGACCGACCTCCTTTCCATAAGTTAATGGGGTTGGGTACTAAATGAGCGAAAACTTAGGACAAGTTAGCTCACAATTTCTAATGTATAATTTGCATTGTAAAAGAACGCTCGTTCTATGTCAAACATTTGTTCCAACATTATTTTTTGAGGACGCTGCATGCCCTCGTCTCCAGCTTCGCCATCGCTCTCTCAACTGCTCCGCTCTACGACTGATCCTGTGCTGCTGCCGGTATTCGCGCAGGCATGGGGTTATCAAGTCGCAACGAATAAAAGGGATGAGCTTCGTAAAGACCTCGCCAAAGTGATGATCGATCCGGTGCGCGCAGAAGCAGTTTGGGATCAGTTAGACGATGCCGCGCGCGGCGCTATGCACATGCTGCTAGGCGTTGGGGGGCGGATGCGCGAGAATCAATTTGAGCGCCTGTGCGGTGAAATTCACGAGATGGGTTCAGAAGCCATCGCCCGTGAAAAGCCGCTCCAGAATCCGAAATCTACCGCTGATGCCCTGTTCTATCGGGGTCTCATTCACCGCCTGATCGAACACACCGATATCGGCCAGCAGCAGGTGATTTATATTCCCGATGATCTGCGCGGCGCGCTTCCCCAAAAAACCAGCTATGACCATATCGCGCAAACAGACGACGATGATCTGCTGGAGATGGAAGCCAAAGACAGCGAAACCGAAATCAACCCGCTCAGCGATATACAGCACCCGCGCCCTGCCGATACCTCGCTTGTAGATGACATGACCACCCTGTTGGCCTACGCGCGCATCCACAACCCGACGCTGGAAGGCGGATTTCTATCCGCCGATGACAGCGCCCGCCTGCTTCCCGGTTTCATTGTGCAGGATGATCGCAGGCTGTATTTTCTGACTGCGCTGGCAATTTCTGCCGGGTTGATAGACGTGCAGGGCAGCCATGCCCTTCTCGGCAAAGCCGAAGCCCAGCGTTGGCTAGGGGCTGCCCGTTCCGAACAGGTGCAAAAGCTGGCCGAAGCGTGGCGCGGCAGCAAACTGATCATGGATTTAGCCTTCGTGCCCGGCTTGCATCCCGAACTCGACGCGGGCGATATGCCGCAGTACGACCCCGCCGCCGCCCGTTCGCTGGTGCTCGAAATGATGATGGTCTTGCTGCCCGCAGAAGGCTGGTGGTCGCGTGATGCGTTCGTGCAGGCCGTCCATGACAACAACTATGATTTCCAGCGCCCAAACAGCTCTTTTGATGGCTGGTACATCCGCAACGATGCTGGCGATTACCTTTCCGGCGAAGCGCATTGGATGGAAGTGGAAGGCGCGATGCTGGAATACATGATCACCGGCCCGCTGCATTGGTTGGG
>LMZS01000024.1 GCA_001567085.1 Chloroflexi bacterium OLB15 | reverse complement strand
CCAACCAGCGAGACGCCAGCGGGCAGCGTGCCGGTTACATAGCTGAGCGTTGGCGCTGGATTACCTGTCGCCGTGAAGGTATGGCTGAGCGCGGTTGTTGCTTGCACCGATACGGTGTTTACGCTGGTGATGGTTGGGGCGTTGTGTACATACAGCGTGAAGCTCTGCGTGGTTTCACCGGGCAGGAAGTTATCGGCGATGATGTTGAAGGTGAAACTGCCGATTGCTCCTGTGCCAGGATCAGGCGTGCCGCTGAGGACGCCGGTGCCAGAGTCAATGCTTAGCCATGAAGGCGCGCCAGACAGGCTGTAGGTGATGGTCGGGCTGCCGGTCGTAATGACGTTGAAACTGCCCGAAGTGCCTTCAATGAAGGTTGCATTATCGTCGCTGGTGAAAGCGGGTACATTACCGACGTACAGGGTGAAATTTTGATTTGCGTGCGGCTGAACACCATTTCGGGCTTGAACCCCGATGGAATAGATGCCTTCGGTTAATGCCGGTTGCGAGGGCAAACTACCAAGTATATTGCTTCCGCCAAGCGCGGGGAAACAGCCAATGTACCAGTAAGTGAGCGAAGGCGGCGTGCAAAACCAGAGGAATGTTGAAGGATCTCCGCTTGCGGTGAGCGTATGCAGAGCGCCCGATGAACCAGGCGGAACGATGATGTAATCCGCGCTGGTGATGGTTGGGGCTACCCCTGTGGTGATGGTCAGCGACCAGCCACCGCTGAGCGAGCCACTATCGCCGCCCAGATCATCAACAATATATAAACTCCATGTGCCATTTGGATCAATGCCGTTGAAGCCATTAAGCGAATTTCCGTAGGGGCTTGCAGGCGCTGGCGCTGGGAAGGTGTCACCCCCCCCATGGTTCGTTGGGCGGTACGTTCCTGAGGCGATAGCACTATAGTTCGGTAAAGCGCAAAAAATGCAATCGTTATCAAAGGTGAGATTGACACCGCTAATGTTCGAGCTTCCGCCAGCATCGGACATCAGTAAAACGCTTTGTCCACCAGGGCCAACGAGCAGTATATCCAGATCGTCAGGGAATGTATGCGTTAATCCACTTAAGGTTACATTCACATCAATAACGGTGTCGGTGATGCCGCTTACGCTGATGGTAGAGGGATATGGGTTGGCGGCACCACTGTTGGGGATGGTAATGCTGGTCGTATTCGAAAAAGTGTTTGTCGCCGCGAAGAGGGGCTGTACAGCGACCACGCCGAAGATGAGGGCGAGAAGCGCGATCATCAGGGTTGAACGGAAACGTCGCAATTTTTGCATCGAAAACTCCTTTGATGCGTCGTCTAAAATAAGTAATTCGATTGTATGAATTAGTCGTAATGATAGCTTAATAAAGGGTTGGAATCGTCAAGTCTACTAATTTTTCACAAACTTTTGGGTTTTGAAATTTCGCTCAACGATCTTAAGTTTTATGTATTCTCGTGGGAACTATTTCTGCGCCGCCGCATACAGCATGTCAATCGCCCGCATTTGAGCAATACCGTCCTCGGCTGAATAACGGGGTGGGCGGTTGTTTAGAATCGCATCTGCGAAATCTTCGGCCATCAGGGTATAAGGGTTAGGGTTATCAACCGCGATCTGCTGGTGTTCATCCTGCCCCGCGCTATCTGACCATAATTGGATGGATATGCGCTCAACGAGATCCGCGCGGAAGGGGTGTTCCAGCACAATGCGCCCATGATCGCCGCGAATTTCGCAGAACTGCTTGAAATAGGTACGCAGGCTGCAATCAATCTGAGCCATTGCACCGCCGGGGAACAGCAGCATCCCGGCAAAGCGCTCATCCACGCCGGAACGCGCGCCAAAATCAGCAAAAGCGCGCGCTTCGATAGGCTCTTCACCCGTCATATAGCGCGAGATATTCACGCAGTAGCAGCCAACATCCATCAAGCCGCCGCCTGCCAGCGCCGAGCTTAAGCGCACGTCATCCTCGCGCTTAATTGAAAAACCAAATGAGGCTTTGATCAGGTGAATTTTGCCGATCCTGCCGTCATCAATCAGCGCTTTGGCGGCCGCGATTTGCGGGTGAAAGCGGTACATGAAGGCTTCAGCCAGCAGCAGCCCCCGCGCTCTGAAAACATCCACCATGCGCTGCGCTTCGGCGGCATTGCTGGCGAGCGGCTTTTCGCACAAAACATGCTTGCCGCCTTCCGCCGCCTTGATGCTCCATTCGCCATGTAAGCCGTTGGGCAGGGGGTTGTAGATCGCGTCAATTTCAGGATCAGCGATTAAGTCTTCATAGCTGCCGTGTGCTTTCGGGATATTGCAGCGTTGGGCAAAAGCGCGGCCTTTTTCAAGATCGCGGCTGGCAATCGCGGCGACGACTCCATTATTTGAGTGCTGAATGGCGGGAATGACCGTTTTTTCGCCGATGCGCGCGGTGCTGATGACGCCCCAACGGATTCTCTGAGACATGCGACCCTCTCAAGAGCAAATGGCAGATGAATACATGATCTTAATGATAACGAATGCGGAAGTCTGCCGCATGTAATGTACAATCTGCGTGATCAGGTAAACGGAATAGCCCATGCGCAAAACCATCTTCATCATCGTGAGCATCATCGTGAGCGGCTTGTTTCTGTGGCTGGCGCTGCGTGATGTGCCGCTGGATCAAGTGCTGGAGGCCATTCGGCAGGCAAATTTGCTGTGGGTGCTGATCAGCTTCTTGTCGGTTGGCCTTGCGCTGCTGTTGCGCGGTGTGCGCTGGCGGGTGTTGTTAGGCGGCCGCATGACGCTGGCGCAGTGTACCCATATTTTCAACGTGGGTATGCTGGTCAACCAGCTTCCGCTGCGCGCTGGCGAATTGGTTCGCGTGGTGCTTGCGACCCGCTGCGACGTGCCGGTATTTACTTCGGCTGCCAGCATCATCGTTGAACGCCTGCTGGATGTGGTGATGGTGGTGATCGTGCTTGCCATCGGGCTGGCGCGCGCGCGTTTGTGCCGGAAGGAATCGGCAGTACGGCGCTGGTGTTCAGCGGGGTGGCAATAGCCGGCTTTGCGGTATTGATTGTCTTTGCCCGCTTCCCGCGAATTCCGCTGCGCATAACGGCATGGATTGAAGGAAAACTGCCCGCGCTGAAGCGGTTTCACCTGAGCAAGCGGGTACAGGAAACGCTGGAAGGGCTGACCGCGCTGACCAACTGGCGCGTAGCAGCGGCGGCGATTTTCTGGACGCTGATCGGTTGGGTGGTTTCGCTGGGTACGTATTACGCGCTGCTGCTGGCGTTCAATGTGCCGCAAATTGCGCCGGATGTTGATCTGCTGGCGATGGTTTGTCTCGGCGTTTCGCTGGCGTCGCTTGGCGTTGCTATTCCCGTAACCGTCGCAGGGATCGGGCCGTTTCAGGGCGGATCGCGGGTTGCTGGCGAACTCATCGGGCTGAATGCGATTATCGCGGCGGCGCTGGGAATCGTGTTTCACGGGGTGACGGTGCTGGCATACGCTTTCTGGGGGGATCGTCGGGGTGCTTGCGCTGGGTGTGTCATTTGGCGATCTGGTGAAGGCGCAAGAAGGGGAACAGAAAGAAGACGCGCTGAGCAATCAGTGAAAGCGTGGGGGATTAGTGCCTGTCGTTTTACTTAGCGATCAGCGCTTGAAATGCAGCGCTTGAGGAGCGGAAATATGCCATATGCGGAACTTTCAACAGGCGTGCGCTTGTTTTATGAGGATGAAGGTGAAGGCGAGCCGGTCATTCTGATTCATGGCTGGCTGGGCACAGCGCGCGCAGATTTGCAGGTGGTGCTTGATTGGCTGAGCGCAGATTATCGCGTGATCGGCCCAACCATGCGCGGCTACGGGCAGTCGCGGCCGCCGCAGCGGGATTACCCTATTGATCATTATCAGCGGGATGCGCGCGATATTCTGGCGTTGATGGATGCGCTGAATATCCCTACAGCGCACATCATGGGCTACAGCGACGGCGGCGAAGTGGCGTTGTTAGCGGCGGGCTTTGCGCCAGAGCGTTTTAAGTCGGTGGCGGTGTGGGGCGCGATTGGCTATTACGGGCCAGAAATGCGCCCGCTGATTCAGCGAACATACCCGCCAGATTATCTGTCAGCAGAAGAGATTGAGCGCAACGGGATTACAAATCCAGATGCTTTTGTGCTGGGCTGGGCGCGCGCGGCGATTCATATTGTGGACAGCGGCGGCGATTTGAGCCTGAGCCTTGCGCCGAAGATCGCCTGCCCCCTCATCTTGATGCTGGGCGATCAGGATCGGCTGAATCCCGCCGTTTACGGGCAAAAATTTGTTGACAATACGCCTAACGGGCAGATGATCATGTTTCAATGCGGGCATCCGATTCACAACCAGCAAACCGAGCAGTTCAAGCGGGTGGTCGGGGCATTCTTAGATCGCGTGAAGGCAGAAAGCGAGCAGCGCTAGGCATGCCCAAACTAACGCCAAAGATCATCCTTGAAGGCACGCGCCTGACGCACAAGACCGATATCGCTTTTGCGCTGAACGAGCATCCGCGCATCGTTGGCCCGCGCAAATACCAGTATCACTCGCCGCTGATCAGCGCAGAGTGGTGTACCTTCACCAATTTTCCATGGGGGCGCGGGCCCATCAACTTCGCGCCTGAAGAAGAATCGCTGGCAATGGAAACCTATCAAACATGGATGCGGCTGTTTGAGCTGAACCGCTACTATTCGTGGATTGTGGATCGGTTTCATATCAGCACGCAGGTATATCAGGCGGCACAGGGGCGAGAGTACGATTTTCGCTGGCTGGAAGAACGCTTGCTGCCGCTGGGCTTTTGCGTAGTTCTGCTCACGCGCACGCCTGATTCTTTTGAGGCGGCGCGGCAAGAACGGTTAAAAGTGAGCGGAAACCCTTCACAATACGATGACTTAACGCCGTTTATCGCTGAACAGGATCAATTTCGAGCGCGGGTAAACGCATCGCTGCTGCCCCACGTTGAAATTGATGTCAGTCATTTCGATCTGGATGCCATTTGCGCTCAAATCGCCGGATGGATGGAAGGCAAACGCTTGTTGGAGATGGAATAGCGATAGCAAGCTGCGTGAGGCGTCAAAAGAATCGCGCCATCAGCGCCGGTGCCTTTTACGCCTCATTGATCATTTCCCGCTTCAAGCGTTCGATCAGTTCGGTCAGCGCCGCTTTATCTAAGCCGTTAAACACTTCCGCTTCCGGGTACATCACCAGGTTTGGGCCGTAATCACACATATCAAGGCAGTTGGCGATCTCAAGCTTGATCACCCGTTCGCCAGCCGCGTCGTTAAGCGCGGCGATCTCCGGCTCAAGCAGGCGGTACAGGGCATCGGCGCGGCGATCCATATTACAATGCTGCCCCCGGCACAGAACGATACGGCGTTTGCTGGTCATACGCGCTCACCCGCTGTGCTTCGTTTAGCCGTCATCACGTCAGGGTGAGGGGCTGGAAGATCTGTATTCGTATCGCTCATTGCGTTAGGTTCAGCACCCGAACGGCACCGTGATATTCACCGGCGTGCCCAGTTCATAGGCGTCGTAGCGCACGGTGATGCTGCCGGTCACAGGCTGCGAAATATCAAAGACGATGGCGTTCTCAACTGAGATATCCATGTAGTAGCGAATCACCGCGTTGTGTGCCGGTGAAATCCACATTTCAGCGCTGTTTATGGTCATCCTGCCGTTATCGCCTAACCGCACCGCCGGAAAGTTCAGCGCGGCTGGGTCAAATGTGAACAGATAAACATCTTCGTCATTGAGGGTCTCGCGTCGGCCTGCTGGCTGCACCGGCGTGGCGCCGCCAATCAGCGCGCCAGCGGTAAGTTCAGCGGCCGCCTGCGCCGCGTTATCCGCGCCAGTCAGGCACAGGCCATCGCGCACCAGAAAGGCATCAGGGCCTAACTGCACGGCTTCATAACTGATCTCGTTCTCATTTTGCCCGATCAGGTTGCCTTCGGTTGTTACCAGCACCCGCCGCGCTGAAGAAAGCTGGTCAAACTGTATTTCTGCCCCTGCGGAAGCATCGGCGCTGCGCTCGCTTCCGGCGAACACGCCGTCGAATTGAAGCTGCACGATGTAGCGCCCACCGGCCAGTTCGTTCAAGCCGCCGTCCACTTCTTCAAAACGGGTCACGACGCCATCATAGGGCGGCGGCGGGGCGTTCTGGGTCAGCGGTAGGGTGGTCGCCAGCGCCACAAAATCTGCCTGCGTGGGAATTTGCTCCGGTGTCAGGCGTTCGCGGCAGGCAGTGAGCGCGAATACCAGCAGAACCATCGTTAGCGGCGTAACCAGCGGCAGCGTGCGGGCATGCTGTATTTTCATGATCCTACCCAGCGGAAATTCCAGATGGCGGGCGGTTGAGCGATCCGGAAAACGCCGCCGCGTTCCAGATCAGCGATGATCAGCGGGCCTTCCGCGATCCCGTCACCATCTTCATCTGTCAGGGTTTCATAGCCAGCGACGAAGCGGCTGTCAGATGAAAGGCGCGGCGCTTGCAGGTTGTCAATCGCGGCGATGGACTGTGCATCGAAACCGCGCACATCCACCACGCGAATCAAAGCATCGTTCACTGAACTGAGCAGCGTGCGATACTGCCCCGGCGTGATCTGCCGAACATCGCGCACCTGCGCGTCTGCGGGAAGCGGCACCCACTCAACTGGCGTGACATCGGGCAGCACGCTGTCGAAGATATACAGGCCAGTATCAATTTCCGGCGCGGTCATGGCGCCATCCCGCCACATTAAGATGCGGCCATCGGGCAGCCAGCGTGAAGTAATGATGCGCGGATCGTTATCTTCAGGCGGGATTTCTACAATATCGCCGCTTTCGATTTCAAAAATTGTGGCGATAGTGACCTCAGGCGCGTAGGCATCCACCAGCAGTCGTGTGCCATCTGGCGAAAACTGCGGGCGGCGATAGCGGCGGGCGTTGTCGCCTTCGCTATCAGGGGTATTGGGCAGCACTCGCCGGGCAGGGGTGCCATCCAGATAAGCGATCCAGATGCCGCCGCCATTCGCCGTTTCATCGGTATAGGCGACGCGCGTTGCATCCGGGCTGAAGCTCGGCGTGATCGGGGCGAAGCCGTTGAGCGCGGCGATCATGATCGGGCGCGAGCTGGTGAAAGGCTGGAACCAGAGTTCTCCGTCCACCACGTAGGCCACGCCGCTGTTATTCGGCGCGGCGGCAAATTCCGTCACGTCTGCTTCTGAGCCTGTAAATCGGTAAGCATTTTGCCCGTTGGCTGGAAGCTGCCAGACCTGCGTAATATCGCCCAGCGGCGCCAGGAAAAAGCCAGCTTCAGATAGGGTGAGGCCGGGAACCGTTTCGATGTTGAAGCCTAACGGCGATAACGTGGGTTCCGGCGTTGGCGGCGGCAGGGTGGGCGTGGCAGTAGGGATGATCGCCGTCGGCGGCATGGGTGTAGGAATGATGTGTAATGGCGCCCAATCGAAGGCGACAACATTATTCACAGCCAGCGGCGATCCATTGCCACTGACCGGATCGAATAACGCCAGCGCCCCGCCTTGCAGCAAGGTCATAATGGTGCCGCCGGGCGCCCATTGTAAACCTGAAAGCGGAACCGGATTTTGTCCGATGGTTTCCACCTGCGGCGCGCCGCGCGAAAGCCGCAGCAGCAGGCCATAGCCTTCATCGTAATCGGCGCTGCGCGGTCTGCCGAAAAATACCAGTTGATCAGACGTAGTTAAGTAAGGCAGGCGATAAGTGTCATTTTCGTCTAAAAGCACCGCCTGCGCGTTCGCCGCGTTCAGGTTCATCAGCTTCAGCCCGCCATTCAGCGGGGCGAACACAATCTCGTTATTGCTAACCCATGCTGTGCCTACTGATGAATCAATGATGCTGGCAAGGCTGAGCGTGTCCTCATCGCGGCGGTAAATCCACCACACATTTTCCGGCGTTTGCGCGGCCAAATAAGTGCCCGCAGGCGACCAGCTTAAATTCTGAAAAGTGCCGTCGGTGAGATTGGTAAATATCGGGGTGCCGCCGCCTTCCATATACACCCGCGCGCCATCCAGCGTGGTATAAGCTAAGGCATCCCCTGTAGGTGACCAGGCAATCGTATCGCCGCTGCCGCGATAAGGGGGCAGCCCTGCGGACGCGCCTTCCAGTTGAATGCCTTCCCCGCCAGAAAGCCCGGCGACGATGATGCCCTGCTCTGTGCGGTAAGCGATGCGTTCGCCCAGCGCATCCAGCCCAAAGTCAATAATATACAGGTCTGTCGGGCTAACAGACCGGGCGCCAACCGATCCCAGCCCGTAACGCTCGATCCGCCCTTCATTGGTCAGCACGTACAGTTCGGAAGGCAGCGCCAGGCGGTTTTGCGCCAGCGCAGCGCTTGTTGTCAGCAGCAGTCCGATGAGCAGCAAAAGGCGAGAGATTGAGCGCACGATTTAGAACCCCTCGTTGAATACTCGCCAGGTGCCATCAGTAGCGCCGGGCGAATCCTCCACCAGCAAATAGGTCTGGTTTTGCGCCGGAAGATAAATCGCCCGGCCAAAATCGAACTGCTGTAGGCTGGCTGTTTGCCCGGCTTCAGGGGCAACCGCCCAGCCCAGCACAGATTGCACGTCCGCATTAGCGCGCCAAACTTTGCCAAAGCCGCGTATAGGCTCAAAGCGATCTGGCGGCGCGGTCAGGTTCATGCTGTCCGGATCAACCCCTTCGACCCACGTATCATCAAAACGGCGGTAGCGGCTGTCAGCCCCCAAAGCGTAGATACTGCCGGGGATTCCCTGCGTGTAAATCATCGCCCCATGTTCAAATGGCTGGTAGGCGGCGGTGATTGAAATTGGCCCGCCGACAGGGCAGCCTAGCCGCGCGGTGAGCGCCGGGTCTTGCAGTTGGATGCTGCCCAAACCGCCTGTGAACGGAGTCGGGCATGGCCCCGGCGTGGCGGCGATTCCCTGCGAACCCTCTGCCGGTACGATGGTGATGCCCAGCACCGCGCCTGTGGCGTTTGGATCAATGGTCGGAGCCATCACCGCAAGCGTGGCCTGCCGCAATTGTTCGCTAAGCTGTGCCAGCGCGGTCAGGGTGGGCGGCGGGTAACGCTGCTCTATCGGCAGCACCGTGACATTGGCAGCAGCCAGCGCCAATGCCGCAAACGGGCCTAAATCTGGCGTCGGCGGTGGGGTATCCGTCAGGGTGGGGGTGATGGTATCGGTAATGGTTAAGCTGGGAACCAGTGTGAGCGTAAATGTAGGCGTTGCTGTGGGTGGCTCAAGCGTGAGCGTGGGCGGTAGGGTATCGGTAGCCGATGGCGGCGCAGTTGCTTCAAGCGTAGGGATCGATGTATCGGCTGGCAGCGTTGCAACCTGCGCGATCTCAGTTGGTGGAACGCTGGTGAGCGTTGGCGACGGCTCGATTTCGATTGTCGCGGTTGCAGGGGGCAAGGACATTAACGTAGGTACGTTAACCGGCGTGGCTGGTTGGCATGCGGCAAGCGCAAAGATCAGCGCGGTCAGGGCAATGAATCGAACTTTCATAGCGCGGAGTATAGCTAATTTCAGAGGGTATGCGCGAGTTATAAAAACAGAACGAGCGTGAAATTTCGCGCTCGTTCTGTAGGAGGAGGGATGATTTCGTCTTTGCTAGCCGAGATGCGCGCGCAGGAACCAGGCGGCTTTTTCGTGTTCCTGCACCAGGCCGATGAAGAAATCGTTGGTGCCCATATCGTCAAATTCTTCAACAGCATCTGCCGCTTCGCGCAGCGATTGAATAACTGTTTCATGATCGTGCAGCAGGTTTGCGATCATGCCCTTTTCATCAGGGTTGATCCCCGGCTGTTCACTCAGTGTAGCGTATTCCTGCATTTCCGCCAGCGTGCCAGGGGCAATCCCCCCCAATTGGCGAATACGCTCAGCAATTTCATCCATGCTCTCATCAAGCTGCTCGTATTGCGATTCAAACAGTTGGTGAAGCTGCATGAAGTTGATGCCGGTCACATTCCAGTGATACTTGCGGGTTTTGGTATATAACACAAACGTATTCGCCAGGCTGGTCGTCAACAACTTGATGGACGCCTGACGCGCTTTATCGCTTAACCCAATATTGGGAACAATCCCTGAGTTGGTCTTGGTCTTTTCAGCCGAACGTGCTGCCATGATACATTCTCCTTACAACACATGCTTGCAGGCAAACCTGCTTATACCTTATAGACGTTATTATACCGCCGGATATTACCCGTCTGACTATATCCTTAGCATGGTCTTAACAGGGGGTTTGAGGATGAATTAAACAGGGGGTGAGGGGAATGCCCCTGTCAGGTTGGAACGCCGCCCGTATTTTTTGCGGGGTTTCTCAGCTTCATCCACCAATAATCTACCGCCACCGCCGAAAGCACAAACACGAACGGATCGGCAGGTGAGCGATAGCGGGTTGACGGGTGATAGATCAAATAAGCGACGGTGATGCCGGTGATCACGATCAGCAGCGGCGCATACATACCGGTAAGCTGGTGCGTGCGGAAGCCGCGCCAAAGCCCAACCAGCGACAGGATCAATAAAGGTGTGAAATAGAGCAGGTGAACAACGCGCGCCGCCTGAAATAACGGCTGTTCGTATTGCAGCACCGCCGGATCATCAAGCGCGGCGTCTGGCGGTACGGTGCGGGGCAGCAGTTCAGGACTCCACAGCGTGATGAACTTTGCCAGCATCAGGCGCGGAATATCCGCCGGATGATCAAGCAGGTAGCGAATCGCCTGATCGCGAAACCAGTTGGCTTCAGCTATTTCGCTCAAGCCTTCCGGCGTTGGCTCAAGGCAGTTCACCCATTGGGCATCCCAGCCGTTGAAGAAATAATCGGCGACGCAGGGGTTATTGCCCTGATACAGATTGCTGCCGTCGTTGGTGCTGATAAAGGTGAGGGTGCCATGCAGCTGGGTATTGCGAATTATCCAGGGTAAAAGCACAGCGCCAAAGGTGATTCCCAGCGCCAGTGTGTATTTCACCGCATTCTGGAAGCCCATCTGCCGCCACCACCACAGGGCAAAAAGTGGCAGCATCAGGATAACCAGTGATTTGGTCAGCGCGCCAAGCCCGAATATCAGGCCGCAAAAGGCCGCCCATTTCCACGCGCGGCGATCCACAGCGGTATATGCGCCCCATACGCCTAACGTAAGCAGCATGATGAACACGGCGGTATCGTTGGTAGAAAGATTTTGAAACAGTAGATACGGGTAGAAACCGGTGAAAGCGGCGGCTAACAGCCCGACGCGCTCGCCCCCAACGCGCCTGCCGATGGCATAAATGGCGATCAGCGTGATCACGTCGAAGCCGATTTGCACGATGGCTACGGAAATCGGGCTGCGACCCAGAATCGTGTAGATGCCCGCGAGCAGGAATGGATAAAGCGGCGGCAGGTCGCTATCGGCTGTTCTATCTGCATAGCGGGTATAGCCCTGCCCGGAGAGCATGTTTGTGGCATAAACATCATAGCCAGATGCTTGCAGGCTTAAAGTATGCCCGGCGATCAGCAGATAGCCGATGCGCAGCGCGACGGCCAGGGCAAGGATGATCAGCAGTACGCGGGGGATGCGAAAACCGGTGATTGAAGTCATGCGCTTTTCAGGGAACGGATGATCTGCGCGGGGTTTCCGGCAGCGACCACGCCTTCAGGTATATCCCCGCTGATCACGCTGCCTGCGCCAATGATGCTGCCCGCGCCGATGGTGCTGCCTTTCAGAATCAGCACATTCATGCCGATGAATACGTCGTCAGCGATCACGATTCGGCGCGATATGCCCGCCGATGGGTCTTGCTGGCGCTGTTCGGCAGCAAGCGGGTGAAAGTCAGTATCCACAATGCTTGAATTAGCGCCGATGAATACCCGATTGCCAACGGTGATGCCTGTTTGCGCGACCAGCGTAGCCCCCGTCATGCCAACCTCATCGCCAAGCGTTATGCGCGCCTCAGCCGACCATGTTGCCAGTATCGAGCGGTGGTTCACGCCGAGAGGGTTAGAGCCAAACCAGTTGCGCATGTTCAGCCCCCGCCCGATTTGAATCACGCTGCCGCTGTAACGCTGAATCAATGGCGCGCCATAAATCATCCAATTTTCGCCCCAGCCAACGCCATGCAGCGCAAAATACAGGCGGATGTACGGCAGCGCGGCGTAACGCCGTAATTCGTTGATCGCTTTCCAGGGGGTTTGGCGGGTTTGCTCGATCATTCGATCCTGAACCGGTATAAATCTTCCGCCGATTATACGAAAGAGCGCCATGAATGCCTACGCCATCCTTGAGTCTCTAGGTTCTGGCGGTGCAGTATCGGGCAATAATCAAAGCAGCGAGTTGAACGGCTGTTAACGAAATGAAGATGCTGTTGTAATGCCGATCTTGAGCGGAAAACTCTCTTTTCATGCGCGCGCGGTGCTGCTGCTGGCGCTGCTTTTAGCCTTCGGCTCAGAAGTGCTGCTGTGGCCGCATGCGCCGGGGAAAACGCCCGCGCAATGGCTGTTGGCCGGTGTGCTG
The DNA here is from genome assembly GCA_001567085.1 of Chloroflexi bacterium OLB15. Classification (GTDB taxonomy): domain Bacteria; phylum Chloroflexota; class Anaerolineae; order Aggregatilineales; family Phototrophicaceae; genus Flexifilum. Next base: position 7,557 of record LMZS01000024.1, on the reverse strand, counting down.
TATCCGGCGGTTGCGGCGCTGCTGCTGCATATCGCCTCGCGTTACCGTATGCGCGACCTGTTCGGGCTGATGGCGCTGGCGGGCATTTACGGAATCTTCAGCAGCATTCTGATCAACCCGACCTCAACGCTGGCCGATGTGCCGCGTACCTGGTTCACGCGGGTGCTGGGCGCGCACAGCCTGATCGGATTGCTGCTGCTGGGCATGTTTCTGGCGCTGCTGCCAGTCATTTCACGGCGGCGCATGATCACCACCGCGCTATGCGTTTTCGTTGTCAGCTTCGGTTGGGGCACATGGGCAAAATGGTCGCCTACCTTCGCCGATGGCATCACTGAGCCAACCCCGCTGCCAGCGCTTTTAGCTGTAGCCAGTATCGGAATTGCGCTCATCACTGCGGCAGTCTGGCTGTTGGCGCGAAGTGATGGTGAGCAGCAGCCTTTGAAACTTTCGCGGCGTGGGCTGGTAATCACGGTTATTGTGCTGGTGTTGGCGCTGATCTTCCGGCTGTTTGAAGGCAGCGTAGACGGCCTATCGGTGATCACGCTGGGCATGTTCGCGCTGATCAGTCTGGGCGTGCTGTACTATCAGGAACGCCCGAAAGGCAGCGCAATGCTGGACATGGTGAATCAGAGTCCTGGCGCAGGCTGGGCGGTATTGCTCGTTTTTTGTGCCGTATCGCTGATCCTGGGGGGGATTGCTGGTTACAGCCTGGAGCGTGGGGTTTCAGCAAACGATCCCGTGTTTATCGTGACGAATCTGTTCACAGGCTATGGCATTGCCTGGCTTCCTGCTGTGGCCGGGGTCTTGGGCGCGCGCGCGTTGATCCGGCAAGCGCGAATGGGCAGGCTTTAAAGCGTCCCGTAATACTGGTCAAGCCGGGCAATCAGCGTCAGCCGTAGTTGGGCAATATCCGCAGCCCGCAGATCAGCCCACAACCCCGAATGAAACCGCACAAATTCTTCGTTGAAATCGAGATAACCCGTTGCCTTCCAGTCGCGCAAAGTTTCGCCTGTCGCCAAACTCCACACCTGATCATCGGTCACTGGCTGGGGATCAAACAGCGGCGACTCTGTTTTTTCAGGCTTCAATCCGGCATTTTCACGCCCGATATAGTAATTGCGAAACTGCTGGATGAAGACCTCTTTGGGGCAGCGGCCTGCTGGATCGGCAAAATGCAGCACCGTGAGCAGGGTGACCGATGGATAGGAAGACGGCAGCGGCATCGTGGATACATAATTGATCAGATCGCGCGGGGTCATGCAGCCGCCTCCACTTGTTCACAACAACAATACAAATTTATTGTAGGCGAATTTATAGATTGGACAAAATGCGCTGGATAGCAGCGGGGCGCGATCTGCCGCGCCCCGTACAAATAGTGTGCTTTGCGAGGTTAACTGCTTCTACGCCTTCTGTGAGGCGGTGGTTGCCATTTTGCGAGCATTGACCCGCTTTACCTTCTGCTGCCGTTCAGCAAGGAAGTAACTGCCGATCACGAATGCCGCCGCGAACACCTGTAGGCCGATGCCCTGCACGGTTGAATACAGCCCGAACCACTGCCCCATCCAGTAGGGAATTTGCAGCCCCGGAATAGGTGTAACTGGCATCCAGCCAACCGACTGCATCGCCTGTGTGGTATGCCCAACCATCGTCACCAGCACCACGCCGATCATCACCCCAGTCACGATCAGCATCTTTTTGTAAGGCAGGCGCACCTGTAGCGAGAAGGTGATGAAACCGACGATTGCCACGCCAACGCTGCCCAGCAGCACGCCTTGAATCACCGTCCACAATCCGGCATCCAACACCAGCGATTGCAGGAAAAGCACAGTTTCAAAGCCTTCGCGGTAGATGCTGGTGAAGCCCAGCGTGATCAGTCCGAGCGATTGGCTGATGGTGATCACAGCGATGCCGCCGATCAGCCGCTTCTTGCGCTGGTGGAAATTTGCCATCCAGCCCGTCCAGTACACCTTGTGGAAAAACCAGTTGGTGATCAGCAGCAGCACGCCAATGGCGATGAGCGAGACGATGACTTCCAGTTTTTCGCCCAGCGGCAGCATAATTTGCAATAGACTGTGGGCGATTACCCATGTGATCAGCGTGGCAACCAATGCTAGCGCCGCGCCCATGATGATCGGGCGGCGGAATTTGCGTTCCTCAATAGTACGCAGGCTCGCCAGCAGCGACGCCAGAATAAGCACCGCCTCCAGCCCTTCGCGGAACACGATGATCGCGGCGTTGCCGATAATGGCGCCCGGCGCGCTGCCCGCGCCCAATACTTCCTGACTATCCGCCAGCGCCGCCCGCAGCGCCCCGATGCCTGCCAGCACCTGATCTACTGGCGCATGGGTGCCTAGCAGCGTGGCTAAACCGTCTTGCCCTTCGTATCCCTGCCAGAACAGGCTTTCCACGCGGGCAGCCAGTTCAGGCGCGAACCCGCGCAAACGCTGTTCCATGCCCATTTCCAGCAGCGCATAGGCTTCAAGGCGGGACGATTCTGCCGCTGCGTATTCGCCCTGCCGGGCTGCGCCTTCCAGCGTATCCAGCACCGAGTAGATCACGTCTACGTCAGAAGCGGCGTTTGATTCCTGCCATTCAGCGGGCAGCAGGGCGGTGAGATCGCTTTGAATAGCTGCGACCGTCGCTTGCAGGTCGGCAGGCTCCGCAACTTCGCGAATCTGTTCTTCAACTTGCGTCAATGCTTCGCCCACGCGGGTAGTCGTTTCAGCGTCAATGCTCAGCAGCGCGCCTTGCAGGTCAGAGAAAGCCGCCGCCGCCCCTTCGCGGAAGGTCAGCGCTTCCTGAATCTCGATATCGTTGACCACTTCGCCATTACGCACGCCGCGCTCATACTCGATAGGCACAAGCGCGATGAAGCGCAGCAGTTGACCAGCGCGGCGGGCGGCTTCGTCATCAGAAAGCGGCGCGGCGCGAAAGCCCGTGAGCATGCGGTCAATCTCAGCGCGGGCAGCGTTATATGCAGCGTCGTCATTTGCCAGCGCGGCATTTCCTAGTGCTTCAAACGCGCTCACGGCTTCATCATGGCTTTCCGTGCCGCGTTGTTCGGCATAGGCGGCAGCCAGCAGGTTGAAATAGCCAGCGGCTAAACCCGTTTCTTCGGCGCGGCGCATCGTAAACTGGCGGGCTGAGGCGGCATCAGCGTCGTTCAGCGCCATGTTTAACTGTGTTTGATAGGTGTCGTACAGGTCAGCAGTGACGGCAGCCAGCGCATCTTCGCGCGCGGTTTCGCCTGCCCTCAGCCCTGAAACTGCGAGTGTGGCATCGGCGCCGGGGCGCGAAAAGCGCGTAGAGGGGCGGTAATCGCGCAGCGTCAGCCAGCTTTCAGCGGTAGCGGCATCGCCTGCCTCTAGTGCGTCAAAGACCACCAACGCGCTGCCGTGCAGCAGCCCTGACCAGATATGCCCGCGAATATTTGCCAAAGCCAGCACATTGCCTTCGCTGGCGGCGGTTTGCGCCGTATTCAGGTAGTCTGCCAGTTGATCGGCAAGCGCGGCATCAGCATCAGCAATGATCGGGCGCAGGCTTTCAAAATCGGACTGCGCTTCGGCGGCGGCATCAGCGGCGGTTTGCGTATCTCCGCTTAGCAGCGCACCCTGTGCATCAAAAAGCGCCTGCCGTACATTTTCAGCCAGCGCGCGCGGCGATTGTTCCTGTGCCGAGATGATGCCAGCGCACCCCAGCAGCAGCAAGCCGCAGAGAAGATAAAGAGATGGGCGACGAAAACTCATGAATTGCTCTCAGAATCGCTAGAGGGCGCAGACCTGCCGCGCCCCTGCTGTTGAAAATAATCTGCCTCGCTGGTTGGCGTATTTATTCCGCCAGCTCAATTTCCAGCAGCGCGGCAGCCTGTGCGATCTGCCCGGTGATAGTATCGGCGCGGTCTTGCGCTTCGCTGCCGAAGAAATCGGCTTCTTCAGCGGTGAACACGCGGCCATCCTGTTCCTGTGTGTACAGATCGGCGACATAAGCATGTAAATCAACCAGCCCATCGCTGATTGCGCTGTCAAAATCGGCGCTTTCAGCGGCGACCAGCGGGCTAACGCTCTGATACACAACTTGCAAACCGCCAAGAATGTCCTGAATATCGGCAAGGCGGGAGATAGCTACAAAATCGGTGCGCGTAGCATCGTCGCCAGCTACAAAGCGCGATTCTTTCCATGAGCCAAAATATTCGCTCATGGTCGGCACCATCACCACCAGCGCGGTGAAGGCATCCGATTCAGTCGGTTCCCACGCTTCGGCAGAGGCCGCCAGTTCTTCAGCAACCGCATTTAAGGTCTGTGTGCCTACCAGCAGCATAGCAGCGTCGGGCAGCAGTTCCGCGAAATCTTCTTCGCCGTTGCCGTCCAGATCAACCCATACCCCGCTGCTGTAATCAGCGATTGTGCTCCACAAGGTGGCTTCGGTCACGCCGAACAGGTTGCCGGGGCGTTCAAACACGCGGCCATCGGGCAGTTCAAGGTTGTAGGTCACGCCTTCAACCGGGTCTTCTGCGCCAGAAGCGCCTGCGTCCAGCGTCACATCATAATCTGCCAGCGTGGGCACGCCAGCGACGATGCCTTCCATCTGCTCATAAGTAGGGCTGGCGATGATCCATGCCTCGCGGGCGGCTAGCAGCAGTTCGGCAGCTTCAGGATTTTCCGCCAGCGCTTCATAATCAAAGCCCGCTTCTTCGGCAATCTCATAGTAACGAGCGGCGATTGTTTCCAATTCGGCGGTTGCTTCGGTCAGATCAACCGTTTTGCCCAGCAAATAAGCCTTGATTGCGCTGAGATCGGCAGCTTCTGTATTCTGTGCCGGTGCGGGTACTACTGCGCTTGTGATCAGAAGTCCTGCCGCGAAAATTCCGAGAAGGCGTTGCTTCAACATGCTGTAATTGCTCCCTGTTCCATTCAACGAGGGGCATCATACAGGAAGGTTTGCCTTGATTTCCACAAGTACGGTCAACCTTCAATTTGCGCTCAGGCATTTGATATGTTCTTTAATCGCAACTTGTTTCCTGACATCGGTCAAGTGTAATTTGAATCGCGGTTAACTTTTTGAGGCTTTAAATAGGCGAAAACGCAGCATCTATAGCCAGCTTAGTGGCTCCCTGCTCAATCAACGCTTGATTGCCCGTTGCGGGAAGATCGAAGGTGAAAACAGCGCGTTCGCTTGCAAACGCCCGTTTCGCGGCGTGCATTGCGCCGCCATCAACAGCAGTTTCGACGACTAAAACGCTGTCGCTAAATGCGCTGATCAGCCGGTTTCGGGCGACCAGTGCCGGCGTATTTGCCACAGCCGACGGGCGCACTTCGCTGATCAGCGCCCCACAGCGAATCAATTGATTGGCGAGCGATTGATTTTCTGGTGGATAAACCTTCAGGATGCCGCTGCCCAGTACCGCCAGCGTTCGCCCGCCTGCCGCTAATGCCCCGCGATGCGCGGCGGCGTCAATGCCTGCTGCCAGTCCGCTTACCACAATCCACCCTTTCGCGGCAATATCATAGGCGGCGCGTTCAGCCGCTTCCGCTGCTTTAGGTGTGGGCTGGCGCGTGCCGATAATCGCTGCGGCTGGCGTGTTGTGTGCCGGAATAGCATCGGCAACGCCGCGCCAGAACACGATTGCTGGCGGGTCTGGCAGGTGCAGCAGGCGCGCAGGGTAACTTTTGTCGGCGATGGTGGCATAGCTTACGCCAGCCTTGTGCCAGGCTTCAATCTGGCGCTTGAATTGATCGAGCGGTTGGCGGTTGAGCGCCTGGATTCGTGCGGCAATTTTCGGGCCGATGCCCTGTATGCGGCGCAAACTCGCTTCGTCGGCGTTGAAAATAGCCTCAATATCGCCATCGAAAAGATTGCTTAAGGCTGTGAGTTTGTTTCCCCCAAGATGTTCAACCAGCGCCAGCGCCACCCAGCCAGTATCACTCTTCCTCATAATATTCAATGATTGAGAGCAGCATGGTATTGATGAAAGTGTTTACCTGGCGCAGCAGATGCGCCCATTCTGAGGCATTACGGGGTGGGGTGATTTCCGACCATGTGAGGATGGAATTGGTCACAAAATCGCTGAAATAGAGAAAGCCGCGTACCGCTTGCGGCAGCGAAAGCTGATCCTTCGCCAGCATTGCCGCGTAGCCTTGCCCCAGCGTGATAGCTGCGGCCAGCTTCGCATCCGGCGCGCCCGCCGCCAGATATTGGCGCAGCGATTCCAGCACCTGCCGCCCTTGACCGCGCAGCGCTTCGCGGGTGTTTTCGCTCATGGCAGAGTACCACGCTTCGCTGCCCAGCGCGCCAGCCCCCATTTGCATGCGGGTTTTGGCCGAGCGCATTTTTGAATAATGACCTGAACTTCAAGCGGTTGAAGTTCCCCCTGCTGCGCGGCCTGTTGCAGCAGATCGCTCTTGCGAAAGCGGCGATGCCCGCCTGGTGTGCGGCGTGACGCGAGTTCGCCCTTGTCTGCCCAGTTGCGTACTGTTGCCGGATGTACGCCCAGTAAATCGGCGGCCTGCCGCAGGCTTACCCATTCTGTTGTGTCGCTCATGGCGATTTACTAACCTGTTCCGAATGGACTTGAAGCCGGATAGAAGCAAAAACTGATACCCAGAGCATAGTGTAAAAGGGGGATTTTTGCCACAACGTCGCCCGTATTTTTAGAGTGATTGTTCTAAATATGGGGTGAACGGCGGCATCACGTATCGCCTTCTTTTTACGGCGCGCAAATTTGCGATCACATTGCTGGCAATATGGATACCCTGTGATAGAAAATCCGTGCTAATTTGAGATCGTCGTCAGTCATCTGTTGAAGGTTGAATATCATGGCTTATTCGTTGCTCCGTCCTCCGCCAACCGCTTTTTGGGGTGTTTCCCGCGCACTCCGCCGCGCCTGGCATTTTAGGCGTTTCAAATCGCCGCCCTCTTATGCGCGTGCTTACTGCCTGTCATGCCGTTTTAGCCGGATCAGATTTATAGCGAAATCAAAAAGGGCGCATACGCTGCGCCCTTAGGTGATTTGCTGCATGCAACTTTTTAGTTGCTGCCGGTTTCAGTTTCTGGCTCAGGGGTGGCCGGTACGATTACTTCTGCTGCTGGTACGGGTGGGGCTGTAAAGTTTTCCTGCGCTTCGGCCAAACTGGCGAAGTCAAACAGGAACGGTGAATTGGAAGGAACCAGCACCAGCCCTACGTTATCCGCCAGATTTTGAATGTACTCGTACTGAATCAGTGACGGGTTGGCGGCAATCTGCTCGCTTACCAGTCGCAGCGCTTCAGCCTGAGCCTCAGCGCGCAGAATGATGGCTTGAGCTTCGCCTTCAGCGCGGGCGATTTCAGCATCACGCTGGCCTTCAGCCTGTGCGCGTGCCTGCTCCGCTTCCTGCTGTATTTGCTGGACGCGCAAGCGGGCGCGTTCGGCTTCCTGTTCGGCGATCTGTGCCTGTTCAATCGCTTGCGTAAATTGCTCTGAGAAGTTGATGTCGCGCACCAGCAAATCTGTGAGCGTAAACCCTTCTTCTTCCATACGCGCCGCAAGCTCTTCCTGAATCGCGGCTTCCATTTCGCCGCG
>LMZS01000023.1 GCA_001567085.1 Chloroflexi bacterium OLB15 | reverse complement strand
CCTGATAAGTGATCGTAAGCACCTGGTTGATTCGTAAGACATCAAGATCAACCTGAACGGATGTATCGCCGGCGTTGTTGCCCGTCGTGATCGTGGCCGTTCCGTGCGTGCCGGGGCCGGTGATCGTTGCGGTGACGGTACCATCGTCTAACGGGATGTTCGGCAGCAGCGCGTCGGTGATGCGAACGTTGAAGGCGGTGGTCGTGCCGGTGTTGGTGGCGGTGACGGTGTAAGTGACGCTATCGCCAGCATCGGCGGAGGTCGGGGTCACCGTCTTGTCAATGATCACGCGCGGCTCAACAATGTCCACTCGCGCAGTGCTGTCCCGGTTTATAGGTGCCCCGGCGGCGTTAACATAGCGCAGGCGCCCGGTATTGGTGACGTTCAAATCTTGCCCCGGCGGAGTGACGCCGGTATTCCCCGCGATATTCAGGACGGTGGCGGTGATTTCCACCACGATTCGATCGCTGTTGTTGGCTGTGCCATCAGGCGTGTTGGTGACAGTTCCCAGATTCCAGGTGGTGGTATCGAGAATTGAATCGCCGTTGCGGTCGCTGGGGGTGCCTACCTGGCCGACGCTGACCGAGCTGCTAAAGCTGAGATTGCTGCCGATGCTGATGATTTGTGATGAGTCATAGCGCAGCGCCGCCGGGGCAACCGGCAGCAGGTCAATGATCTGAGCGCCGGTTGGCGCGGGGCCATTGGTCACGCCTTCGCGGAAGGTGATGGTGACGCGGTAAGTGACCTGTTCGCCGATGGTCAGATCGGGTTCGCTGTCGCTGCCATTACCGGTTTCAGCCAGTGAAGTGCTGAAGACCACTTTAGTGACGGTGGGCGAACCTACCGTGCGGCTGACGCTGCCGTCGTCGCTATAGGTATTGGCGGCGCCGCCGGGATCGGCGGGGTTTCCGGTGCGTTCAACGCCCAGCGGGTTATAGGTGGTATTTGTCGGGCTGCCGGGTTGGCTCGTCCACTGGGTGTTGGCGGTGTTGGTGATGACCAGCGCGGGCTGAACATTATTGTTCACCTGCACCTGGAAGCGAATCGTGCTGGTTTGCCCGACCGCCAGGCTGGCCCAGTTGGCGACAACACGATTGCCGATGCCGTCATATTGCAGCGTGCCGCTGTCTGGCGCTACGCCGCCGATGTGGGCGAGGCTGCCGGCCACATAGGTGGTGTTCGCCGGAATGTTATCAGCAAGCACAGCTTCATAGGCGGTGGCGTTGCTTGCAGCGGTATGGCTGATGACCAGCGTGTAAGTGAGAATATCGCCAGCATCAATCGTTCCGGTTGGGGCGGCCGTTTTGACGACCTGAAGCGTAGGCTCGACGACCGTGACGGTGGCCTGCGCCGGGGTGAGGCTGTGTGTTGCGCCCAGCGTATCCGTCCAATTGAAAACGGCGCTGTTGGTCAGGGTTGTGCCGCGCACAACCGCCGCCTGATTCAGGACTACAGCCGAATACCGGATGGTGATGGTATGCGCGCCAGCAGCCGTTGAGGGCGTGGTGGTGATGTTGCCCAGCGACCATGTAGCCAGTTGGCCGGGATTGGCGACGACGGGATTAGTCGGATCGTTACAGGCTGAGCTGATTCCGCCGGCCAAACTGGTGGATACGCCTGCCGATGCTGAGATGCTAATGCAGTCAACAAAAGCCATGCCCGCAGGCAGCGTATCGGCAATAGAGGCATTGTTCAATACGCCATCGGGTAGGGTTGTCGTCAGCGTATACGTGACCACTTCGCCGATAGTGGCGGTGGTGGGGGTAACGGTCTTAGTTACCGTTGGCTGGCTGAACGCGACCGAGGCGGTATCCGATACCGAGGGGAAGTCGGGCGAGTTGTTGATGTCCAGCGAGCGATAACGGGCGGTGGCGGTGTTGATGATCGCCGCCTGGCCGGGGCTGGTGGTTGAATCCAGCGTGCAGTTCACGGTGATCAAGGCGGTGGCGGCATTGGCCGCAGCAGATCCCGGAGGATCGCCAGCAGGGTTGCCGGGCAGCGGATTAGTCAAGACCAACGGGTTGAGGGTGTCGAAAAGATTGCCTGTATAGGCGAGCGGTGTGCCTGCGCCATTGGTGACGCTCATGATGGTGCATCCGGTCAAACCAGCAACCGGCGGGTCTTCTACGCGCACATTGTATGCCGCCGCGCCGCCCGTATTCTCAACCGTGATCACGTAGGTGATCACGTCGCCAGCGTCAGATTGGCTGATGTTGCCATCAACGGGCAGGGTGGAAGGCGGCGGGTTGATGGTGCCGTTTGCTGCTGCGTTGGTGCTTGCCGCAACGCCTTTGGTGATATCAATGCGCGGGGCACGCACACGGATATGAACGATATCGCCATCTGACAGCTCTTGACCGGGCGTGTTGGAAGTGGCAATCGTCGAAATATTCGAGAGATACAGGCCATCGGCAAACGGATCATTGGTGATGGCGATGGTCAGATCGAACTGAAGCGTTTGCGGGGTTGTGGCGTTGATATCCGGCCAATCAATGATCAACGCATTCAGCGAAGTATCAATGCTGATGTTATCGGCAGTACTGCCCAGCGTATGGGCGGGGCCAAGCGCGATGCCGCAGATGCCCGCACACGTGCCGGTTACGTTGGTTCGCGGCAGGGTGAATGGCGCGGAACCCACCTGAATGCCCAGATCGGGATGATCAATATCAAAGACCGGCAGCGGGAAGTAGTCGCGGAAGATAACGTCTTGCGTATCGCCGGATGGGATTTGCACCGTGACGCGGTAAGTGACTGGTTCGCCCGGCTCATAGCCAATTCCATTACGAGGCGTTGAAATCACCTCTTTGTTGATGGAAATAGGCTCCACAACCACCGTCGCCCCGGAAGTGTTCTGGAACTGCGCGCCGCTGGTGAGGGTGAAATTGCCGACGACGCTGTTCGGCAGCGGGTCTGCTGCAGAGACGGTCACCGGCGGAGAGCTGTTGCGGTAAATCTCGCGAACGACACCCTGATAATTCAAAGTGCCTGCCACGCCGGCAGGGATCGTTTGGCCAGAGAGCGCCGCGGTCAGGTCAAAGAACAGGGTCAGCGTGCCATCTGGGTTAGTGGTGATAGTGGGCGTGATAGGCGTGACTGGGAAACCCGGAATCGTGATCGTGCCGGATGACGTTGTGTAGTCAAGACCGGCAGACATGGTATCGGTGATGGTCAGCGCGGCCACCGAATCGTATTCGGTGATCTGGAAGGCGACCGCGTAGTTAACGGTGGTGCCGGGGCTAACTGTCGCGGGTGAGGCTGATTTCTGAAAGACGATATTCTCAGCCGAAACCACATCCGTATCGTTGAGCGGGGGACGGGGGTTGCCCAGATAATTATAAGAGAAGGTTGCCGTATTGGTGATGTCGGTGGTATCAAGACCCCCGGTTTCGCTAAGAATATCGGTGATATAACCGCGATATTCGACGCGCAGCGTACACGTTGAGGTTAGGCTGGGATTCACGATTTGCGTGAATGCAACGATCAGCGTTCCGCCCGGAGTTGAGGTGCTGGGTTCGCTGGTATTAGCGACGTCCTGCGTGGCATTACAGGTGCCGGTGGGCGGCAGGATCAACTGCGTGTACTGGAAATAGGGCGAGAGCGTATCGTTAAACGCCGCATTGGTGAGCGTTTTGTCGGGCGCTAATTCAATGTCCAGGAAGTAGCTGTATTCCCAGATGGGGCCGGGCGGGCGTTCGCTTTCAGGCGTGTTGTTGGATTTGTCGAAGATCACCAGACGTGGGGTGATCGAGCCATTATCCGGATCGGGGGTGTTGAGGATGGCGCCGTTATCGCCGGTGGCGGTATCGCCAAACTCGTAGCCGCCAATAACTTCAATCGGCAGCGGAACTTCAATCGTGGCATCCGGGGCGACCGTAACACAGAATTCCACCGGCAGCGCTGGCCCGCCAGTGACGACGGAGCCAATCGGCAGGCGGACGACGACCATCGTATTGCCGACAGGGCCGTTGATCACCTCATCAGCGATGGGGTCGGTGAGCTGGCCGGACGGCGGGAAAGTACCCACAAAAACAGGCGTCAGGGGGTAACCGTAAAATGCGATACTGTCCAGCGTTAATTCGGGTTCCAGAATCAGGATCATGTAGGGGCCGAAGCCGGGGCGGGTGCCGCCGTTGCTGAAGTTTTCTTCCCAGCAAACTTGGTCGCCGGGGAATACGTCAACGGTTGGCGCGCCGCTCACCTGCGGAATCGGGCCGTTGATCGGGTCGGGCGTTGAAGCGGCCAGCACGATGGGCAGATCGCTGGGCTGAACCTGCATTGGCGCGCGCACGCGCAGCGATGCCGTTACCGTTTCATCTGTGCCGGGCATGGTCGCGGTGTTGGTGAAGGTGCGATTATCAGGCGTGCTGAGCACGGTTGTGGCAATAGTGACCAGCACATCTTCGCCGGGTTCAAGGCGCGGGATGGTGATTGTCACCGTCTGCCCGCTGATGGTGTATGACCCCTTCTCCAGCGTCACGCCGTCAATGCGTAATTCGCTGCGTAGTTCGTCAACCACCACCACATCGGTGCCGGCAGCGCCGCCGTAGTTGCTGATGGTAATATCCCAGTTGATCGCCTCTCCGGGAAGCCCAAGGCTGCCTTCAGGCAGATAGCCGATCTTGCTCAAACCGGGATCGAACGTGCCGATCAGCGGCGTGTTTGTTGGAGAGGCCGCCGGCGTCGCGGTCAGCGATGGTGTGGCTTCCTGTGTAGGCGGCACATCGGTCGGAACCTGTGTAGCTGGCACATCGGTCGGGCTGTCGGTTGGAACAGCCGTCGCCGATTGAACATTGATAACAGCGGTGTCGCTGGCGGGTTCAAGGGCAGCGCCGTTCAGGTCGTCAGCATTTGCGGTGACCGATAGGCTGGTGTTTGCGGTTAGCGGCGCAGTGGCGCAGGAATAGATCCAGCTTTCAGTAGGATCGAGCCATCCATCATTATTGCTATCGCCGCTTACGTAAGCAGGCGTACACAGCGGGCTGGTGACGACGACGTTTTGCAGCGGGCTTTCGCTGGTGTTAGCGACTGTGAAGGTCAGATTCGCCGAAGTGTTCGGCGGAATGGTCTGTGTTTCTGGTTGGGCGTTAATGGAGAAGCCAGAGCTGCCCGTAAAGCGAATGGCGGCATAAACGCAAGCGCTGCGGCTGCCACCCTCTTCGCTGATGAACTGGCTTTCTGGCGACTGATCCGGCGCGGCCGGGCAGGTGTTTGAAGACGCCGGAACGAAACCGACATCGAGCATCGAGAAAGATAAGCCGTCAATAGTGACGGGTATCGGGTTATTGGGGAGCGATACATAAACAGCATCGGAACACTCGCCGCCGTAAGGGCAGACTTCCTGATTATTGGGTGTTTCATCAAGCTGCAAGCGTACCGGAATCGTAACCTGATCAGGTGAAGCGGCGGTTGCCGCGTTGAAATCCAGAGTGATATTTAAGTTGATGTAGCCGAGAATCTTTTCGGCGATGATCGAGTTGTTGTAGTGCGTGAAGCGCCCGAGCAGCATAAATTCGTCGGGGTTAGTGGCCAGGTTGGAAGTGCCGGTGAAGCCGAAACGACTCTGCGCGTCGCTTAAGCCTTCAGGACAGCTTTCTCTATTACTGCCCCAGCCGATTTGCGCTTCGCCGCCTATCGTGCCAATTCGGCTGCATGAAATATCATTCCATGTGCTGCCGGAAATGACATTGGGGTAACCGCCCGGAGTCGCGGCAGTGGCCGAAGAGGTATCCCAAACGCCGGATACTTGATCCACGCGCAGGGGAAGGGTGAGCGCGAAAACGCTGCTCACCATCACAAAAAGCAGCATGACCAGCAGCAGGTTGAGCGCTAGCCGGCGATTAACACGGGAGAAAGAGAGCTTAGTTGCGGAAGAACGTTGGTTCATTGTTAAGTTAGTCTCTCAGGCTAGGCGCTGATCAGTAGATTAAAGAAGATGCCGTTCGCTGCATTTGCCCCGTCTAAAGTTACGATAACGGATGCGTCGGTACCCCCGTCAGAATCATTTACAGGGAAATACACATTGGGCGGTAGCGCTTCGACATTGAGGCGGACGGTGTACTGCCCGGCAGCGAGCTGACCGAAGCTGAAACCGTCGGCGGAATTGGTTTGAGCGCTGGCTATCAGTGCGCCGGATGCGTTGTAGAGCGAAACGGTGAATACTGTGTCGCTGGCAAACTGCTCTTGAATGAATCCAGAGATAGTGCTGCTGGATGCGGTTTGTAAGCCGAAAGAGAGATCTGAGCGTGACTGCCCCATAACCGCGTTAAAAGCGATATTGGGTGACGTTCCGATGAAGGTGTTATAAGGCAAAGAGGCGGCTTCGGCTGATACCGTGTAGCCCCCTTCAAAAAGGCCGCTAAATTCAAAATGTCCGCTTGAATCGGTAGCTGTCGAGCCAACCGTTTCTCCAGCGGCATTACGCAGCGAAATGCTAACATTACCCGCGCCAGCCTCATTTGCATCGAGGCCGCCGTTTCGATTGCTGTCCAGCCAAACAACCCCGCCTAATACGCTGGGGATGAGTTCACGATAGCCAAAATTGGCATGGCTTTCTGAACCGCGCACGATAGTGACCGCAGTCTGCCCATCGGCAGTGCCGTCGGTATCATAGATCGCGGCGAAGGAAGCGGGGAGCGATTCGGGCACAACGGAGACGGAATAATCGCCGTCGGCAAGCGCGGCAAAAGCGTAATACCCTTGGGCATCGGTGATCGCTTCAATGACAGTGTTCGCGCTGTCAGTTACGCGCACAGTGACGTTCGCCAGTCCAGCTTCGCCGGCATCCGGCGCATGATTGAGATTGGCGTCATGCCATACCTGCCCGCTGAGCGTTCCTGCGGCAAGGCAGGGGGCATCTACAGCGGCGATGAGTTCCCCGATCTGCAATACTGGTTGGCTGTAGCTGGCATCAATTGACAGCGATTCGCCTGCGCCCAGTTGCAGCGATCCGGAAACCACGCCATCAAGCGCGTATTCTAAGGAGGTATCCATTGCCCCGCCGTCATTCGAGACGGTGAAAATCACGCCCTGATCGGCGCATTCAGCGCTTACCGATAAGGAGGGCGCGGCTTCCGCCGCTTCAGTCTGTTCAGGAGTTGCTTCCGCCGCTTCAGTCTGTTCAGGAGTTGCTTCTGCTGCTTCAGTCTGCTCAGGTTCGATAGGCGCTGCCGGCGTCTCGGTAGACTCTGGGGCGAGCGTGGCAGTTGGCGCTATCACAGGCGGCGTGATGACGGCGGTCACTTCCGCCAGCACTTCGGTCGTCGCTTCTACCTGCGGCTCTGCAGTCGTTTCCGCAGTTACTTCTACCTGCGGTTCTGCAGTCATTTCAACGAAAGATCCATCCCCGGTAGGCGTGGGTGTTGGCGTGCCTTGCGCAAGAACTACCGAAGTCAGCAAGAGCGAAAGCGCTGCGAGGATGAACATTCGAAGAGGGAGATTAGGCTGAGAGTGATGCATTGAGGGTACGACTCCTAAACTTGACTGATTAAATAAAAAGCGCGGAAACAGCACAGAATAATGCTGTTGCAATTATCGTAAACGCATAACCTGTATTGTAATGCTTAGCGTGTAATTTTCAGCGTGAATTCCTGAAAAATTCATGAAATCTTGACAGAATCATTATTGATCCTGACAACTGCTTAACCCGCTCAGCACATGCAGAAAAGCAAAGTCCCGGTGTCGAAAGCGTTTCGTCAGACATCTCTGGATTCTTATGTGGCGGCGATCCATATAGATCGCCGCTGTTTTTTTTGCCTGTTAAGAGAAAATCGCGCTGTTGATCGGGGGGAGGGGGAAAAGTAGGGAG
>LMZS01000022.1 GCA_001567085.1 Chloroflexi bacterium OLB15 | reverse complement strand
TGCCATCGGCTTCGTTTAGCCTGAAGCGCTCACCGTAAAGGCTGTAAATGATGTGGTATCCCGGCTCTGGTGTATAGCCTCCGCTGGCATCAACGCTGCCGCCGGCATGAAATTCATAACTTTCTACGTAGCCGAATTCCGGATTCACTGCCCAACCCAACGCGTTGCGGACTTCTTCATTTGTACGCCAAAGCTTGCCGAAGCCGCGCACCGGCTGCATCAGGTTATCTTCCGGCGGAACAAGCGACGGATCAGATTCTGGATCACCTTCGAGGAAAGTGTCTTCATAGGTCGTCCATGTGCCCCGCCCTTCCCCGGTCACGAGCAGCACCCAGATTTGACCGATAGGCTGGAGCCAAAACATGCGCCCATGTTCAAACAGTTGCTCAGCATATTGAATAGGAACGACTATCGGCGTCGGGAAATTTGGGGGAAGGCCAGTGGGCGATACAGTGCCAGCAGAAGCAGCAGTCGCTACCTGAAGCGTCACTTCAACCGGCGTCGGCGGCGCGGGTGTAGGCAACACAACAGCGGCGGTCACTTCAGCCGTCGCTTCAAGAGTTTCGGAAGTGGCTTCAGTTGTCTCCTGTGTTCCCGGCTCAGGCGTACTGGTCACTACAAACACCACCGTTGGCGGCGGCCCCTGACATGCCGTCAGAATTGCAGCGAATAACCCGATGAACACAATACGCAAACGCATTAGGCGTCTCCAATGTTTTTGTAAGGGGAACACACTCACGCATGTTCCAACTGAGAAGTCATTGTAGCAGAGCCAATGTTATATGCAAACGAACAAGCCCTCAATTTAGGGGGGAGAGGCTTAAGCGTTTGGTGAGCGGTGGTCATGCTATAGTGAAAGAGTTAAAGGCAGCAAATGGTAACCGGCTGGAATGCCCGAAAATGAAGCCAATCCCGAAATCCATAACTCTCAACAAGAATGAGCATTTTCTCGAAATTGCATGGAACGATGAACGGGTGTGCCGCTACCCGCTGTCAGAACTTCGCGAGGCCTGCCCCTGTGTAGAGTGCCGGGGCGGGCACCAGTACATGGGGCGCGAGTACGATCCGGATAACATTCTCTCGCTCAAACCCAAACGATCCTATCAGATAGAGAAAATCGATCTCGTCGGTAATTATGCGCTCATGCCGACGTGGGATGACGGGCACCATACCGGCATCTACACATGGGACTACTTATATCGCCTTTGCGCGCCAATGCCTGTGGATTAAGCGTAAATGCCAACCGGAAAATTACCAAATCTCGATCCCTCACCTTCGCAAGCACAGCGGGACTATAACGCCTTACGAATGGAAGCGTTGATGATCCTTGAACGCTGCCTTTCGGATGAGAACAGCGCCGCCTTTGAACGCTTTATTGAAGCGCAAATTGCGCAGGAAGCCCCTCCGGTTCCATTGATGCGGGAGATCGCAGAAGACCTGCATCAACGACTGCAATCATGCCGCCAACGGCTGTTTGACCTGCGAGAAAGCATCCTGCACGATCTGAAGACATTGGTCAGAATTGACCTGAACAGCCTTTGCGCCGGGCAAGACCCCGAATACTGGCTGCTGCATTTGCTGGACGAGTGCTATCCCGCGGTAGAAAGCCATATCCCCCACGCGCCAGTAGAGATCAAGTTGGAAGTATTCGACTTGATGGGGCGAACCCAGGAAGCAGCTGCGATAGCTGTTCGCCAGCAAATCATGTTTGAGCACCTGTACGATGCGCTGATGGATTGGGCGCTGGCATTGGGAATTGTGTCTGCCAGAACTGCATGGCGCGCAGCGTTAAGTGAACACTTTGTGCAAAATATCTGGATAAATCGTTTGTGAGGCTCCTTGAATTAAGTGTATAGTTACGCATGGCAGTTTCATATAAAGCCATTTCGTAACTATTGTGAGTGAAACGTTCAAGGAGTTCCACCTATGAAGATGAAAGGTCTATTGAGCATCGCCGCCGGCGCGATGCTCGCCGCGATGGCGGTAGGCACGGTCGGCGCACAGGATTCAGCTTCGCTCGTCCTGTGGCATGCCAAACAAGATGCTGAAGGCGATGCGCTGTTAGCATTGATTGACTTTTGCGCTGATAACTACGGCGTAACAGTTGAGCAGGTCTTCAACCCCAGCAACACTTATCAAGACAGCGTTCGCAGCGCCATCAGCACCGGCGAAGGCCCGGACATGCTGATCTGGGCGAATGACTGGGCAGGCGAGCTTGCCGACGCTGGTTCGATTGCGCCAGTAACGTCCCTCATCACAGACGAACTGCACGCAAATGCAAGCGATACGGCATGGGGGCTGTTCACCTACAAGGACGACGTTTGGGGTATTCCCTACAGCGCCAAGA
>LMZS01000021.1 GCA_001567085.1 Chloroflexi bacterium OLB15 | reverse complement strand
TTGGAGTACGCGTATTCGAACGGTCGTAAAGGTCGGTGTGCGCGTCGGTGTGTTCGACGGCGTGAAGGTACGCGTTCGGTGTATTGGTTGGCGTCGGCGTGTACGTATTCGACGGCGTGTAAGGTACGCGTCGGCGTATTCGACGGCGTAAAGGTGTTCGACGGCGTGTAGGTACGCGTTTGGCGTACGCGTATTTGTTGGGGTACGCGTGTTCGTTGGCGTACGCGTTGGCGTACGCGTATTCGTTGGGGTACGCGTTGACGTATTAGTACGCGTTGGCGTATTCGACGGTGTGAAGGTACGCGACGGCGTGTAGGTTGGCGTGAAGGTATTAGAAGCCGTGAACGTCGGTGTAAACGTAAACGTGTTGGAAGCCGTGAACGTTGGTGTAAACGTAAACGTATTCGACGGCGTGAACGTTGGCGTAAAGGTGTTCGACGGCGTATACGTGTTCGTTGGCGTACGCGTATTGGTTGGCGTAAAGGTATCGCGCGGCGTGCCAGTAAAGGTCGGCGTAAACGTGCTCGTTGGCGCTGGCGCAGTAAAGGTTAGCTCGCAAACCAGCGCAGGGCCGCCCTCCAGGCTATCCACGATATACAATGTGGTGCCGTTAAACGCTGCTGGATACGTTATCAGCTCCAGGTCAACGTTGGGGAAATCGAACTGTACGGCGAACGTATTGGGCACGCCACCATTCGAAATGATCGTGTTGTCTGGTACCGAGAACGGTATCGTTCCACCATCGCCAATATCTGACGGCGGCATCGAATCGTCACCACCCCACACAATCAGCCCATTCAGCGTCATGCTGCCGACGATAATATCGCCGCCGCCATATGGCCCCATAGTGTCCGGCCATACGAAATAGGCACGGCTGAGACGCGCGTTACGCGGACCGTTATTCCGAACTTCAAAAGATACCGTGTTGCCAGCAAAGCTCATCTGAAGCTCGCTTGGCGTAATATCGGCACAATCAAACGGTTCCGGCGGTTCTTCGGTTTCCTCACCACCACCAATCGGTTCATCCGGCTCGTTGCCTTCCAAACCAACGGGGCGAGGATTGCGGAAAGTTTCGTTGATGCCAGTGCGGCGAGCAGACAACGGTAGGAATGGCGCAAATTGAATCGGCGTGATCAAGGGGTGATTGAAGGTTACCACCACCCACACTTGATCGCCCGGGCCACCCGCATCTAACCAGGGAGTGCCCGCATTCTGAAGGTAGGGAGAGCCTGATACCGAAGGCGGCTGAGAGCGAAGTTGACAGATTGGGGCGCTGGGATTACCGGTCAGCAGCGCTTCAGCGGTAGTTCTCGCATCATCATTTATGCCCGCGTCGCCAATAAGCTGCCACCCGGTTTCATACTCATATTGAGGACGGTTACTACAAATGACAATATCAAACCATCCGCGCTGATCTGAACCTTCAGGGCGGGTGTATTCCGGGATGCTGTCACCGTCTGTATCTACACCTGGAAGGGTGCGATACCAGGCCTGAAACCAGGGCGTATTTACAACATCAGCAGCAGTTGAAAGCGGCCAATTGGTGACAGTTCCAACTTCAGGAATACCCCATGTATCATCATTTAGAGCAAGGCCAGCCGCGCCGCGCCGCGCTTCATCATACGCGGTCAAAATACGCGCCATATCCTTGCGGCGGTTCTGATCTTCGGGGTCGCCGGGATCACAATCGTCGCCGCTGTACCACGTCGCATACAAGCTTTCGGGGCCGCCATAATAAAACTGGATTGTACGGCCACCAATATCCACTGAATCAAGCGTGCCGCGCTGAGCTGCAATTAACGCATTTTCTTCAGCTTCGGCGGCGGCGCTATCCAGCTCATCTGAATATGCTGAGAGGCAGGGCACAATACTCTCAAGATCGCCCTGTTCCTCTGGGCCGCCAGATTGGTAGATGAATTCCAAATCAAGGGGGTAGTTTCGCGAGTCATACGCGCCAGTTGTAATCTGGCGAATAGCAGCGCGAGCCGAATTTTGCAGCGTTACCCACGCCTGGAAAATTCGCCCAAATTCAATGATGCCAAACAACAGCAGCAGCAAAATAGGCAGTGTAATGGCAAATTCTGCTAACGTCTGCCCTGTCTGTCGTTTCTGTCCCGGTGTACCGGCTTTACGTACTATCGCCACGACGTTTATCCCCCCTAAAAACCGCAAAAGTCTCGATAGTCGTACTAGCGCGCCAACCGCGTAAACATACGCGAGGCGATCTGATTAAACACGTTTTCCAACGCAGCCGAATCGCTGGCATTGAAGTAGTTACCACAGCTTACAGTCTGTGTGAGCGGCGACCATACCCCCGGCACTCCGGCGGGACTCTCACAATCACCCCGCGGCCCATAATCAGGATTCAGGGGATCAGCCAGCGGGTCATTAGGAATACGGGCACCCATAACACCCTGCCAGTAATCATTATCAAGGCGCGCGTTATCGCCCACATCGGCAATATAACGCAGCAATTCTTCACCCAGCGTATCTGCCTCATCATCTATGCCATCGCCCGGCACCAGCCCGAAGCCGATGGTAAATATCAAGGGCAACCGCTCTTCAATACCCCGATTTGTGCTGCCGCCATCGGTAAAGTTTGCAAGTCCGATAAAGTCTGCCCAATCACGCGTAAAGTCATCCACGTCGTAAATTGCCTCGCAGGGGAGACCATTCGGATTCATGGTTGTGTTTGGATCGATATAAGCACCAATGCTCGAATCGGGTTCAAAGTTGATCGGACGTAAATTAGGCTGGATGTTAGTGTCGCCACAGAAGGTGCGCGACTCAGCCTCGATATCAGAGCAGAATGGGAACTGGGGATCGCTGGTCAATTCGCTGGCAGGGAAAGCAGCCGTACCATATGGGCACAAACCATAAGCCCCATAATACTGCCCACCGTGTGCCGTCCCCCGGGCATCTGGCGAGGCGCCTCGACCAATTACATCGTATGCCGGCGGATCATCGAAAACCATTATATCTGGGTCATTCGGCGCATAGGAAGTAATTGTAGTGATTCCGTTATACAGATTAGGCGCACTCGGAACACTTTGTTCGAACGAATTCGGATCGCTAGGGGTATCTGGATCCGGATACAGGCGGCGAAGCACTGGATTGGTTGCACCAGCGGCGCCGTCACTCAGCAGCACCATAATCCACACTGAACCTTCGCGACGGCCATACTGATAGAAAGCGGTACTGGCTTCTTCCAGCGATCCTGCGATATTCGTGCCCCTACACCCTGCCGCCACCTCATAAGAGGTCACACGATCATCCCAGGCCAGCCCCATAGATGACAGCCAGGACGGCGTGATAATTTCGTCTAACAAGGTGTGATCCTTGTAGTCCGTATTCGGCGTAGTCCCATCTGTGCCGAAGAGATAGCGAGAGGGGCCGGGATCATCTGTGCCGTAATAATCAAATTCGGAAAATCGCGGGTCGTTATAAGCGCCATCAACAAAGCAGCTTCCCCGCACCGGGCTTTCAAACATATTGTAGGGCATCTGCTCATTGTAGTAAGCCGGCGCGTCGGTAAAGGACAGATAATTTACAGTGGTGTCAACGCCATCTATCTCCACTGTTCGGGTTGTTAAGCGACCAGCGCCATCCTGTACGCCAGCAATACGGAAGCCATCCCAGGTGCCGTTCTCGTCACCATCCACATAGAATGATGGCTCGGCGCGAACACCAATCTGGTTTTGCAGCACCGTTAAGGCGCCTACACGATTACCGCCCGCTGAGGGTGCAGAAATATCTGCCAGCGTCTCAATGAACCCGTCCTGAAAGTCTCCATTTGCCCCATCTGGATCAACCAAATGCGCGCCACGATCAAAAGTAACAATTGCCACCCGGTCGCCACGCACAAAGTCAAGGCGTTCAAGGAAGCCTTCTGCCGCGTCACGCACGCCACGAAACGGCTGGCATACGAGGTCGGCAAAAGAGCCGTCGCCATCGGGGTCATTGCAGCAGCCATAGTAATCTACAGCCGGAACAAAGCCATGCGAGTAATACAGCCCGTCTGGGGCGAGGTCGAGCGTTCCAACAGGCAGGCCTGCCGCCACATATTCCGCGTATACGGTTGGTGAAACGGCGTATTTGCGATATGCAGAAGACGGGTAAAACTGAATCTGGCACTCACGCCGAATCGGGGTCGCTCCGCTGTTAGCGGCATCAACCCAGGTATAGGCAGGAGCCGCAAGATCCGTTGTTGCCCCATAATTCGTCGTCAAAATTGTGCCCTGCGGCGTATTCAAATAGGTATCCCAGTCGCGCCCTGTGGTGTTCGTCCACCAGGGAAAACGAACTAAGTCCGGTTCAGGGATGGTGTTGTCTGAAGAAGGCAACTGCGGCGGGAAAAACCGGTGATAGTAACCTTCCGCTTCATAAGATGCGTAGCTGGTTTCATCGAGCATGGACTCAGAAACGTCCAGCATCAAGACCACATCCAGAACAGCGGTTTGCGAAATTGCTGATTCTTGAAGGGTGATTGTCCTGAAACCAAACAAGCGCAGGAAAATGGTTGGCGAGTCCACCTGGGCAGTTACGCGAACAAGCTTTAGCTCATTGCGGGTGCACAGTTCTTCGTAGTCAAGCCGATCATCCTGGTCTGCAAGGGGGTTAATTCCGTTATTATTGGTGCGATCAACTTCGCCAGTAACCCCGTCGTAGTTATAAAGCGGCACACCATTGTGATCCAGCGGAACATCCTGCCGACTCGTGACAGGGTTTATGCCAAGCTCAATATTCTGCGAGTAGCAGGTTTCCACGATAACGTTATCGGGGTCAAGGCCATACAGCTCGATAAAGTTACGCGCTGCCAGGTTCATATTGGCGTAGCTATCTGCCTGAATATCGGCTTCTGTAGCAGATGTATCATCCAGCGTGCGGCGCATTTGCCCAGCAGCAGCAATTGATGCGGCGTCTACGGCGCGGCGAAGCGTGCTGTAGCGCACGAACATCAGCGAAACATCTGTAACGATGCCTACAAATGCCAGAAGTGCCAGAAAACCAAGCGCCAGGATGACGATTGATTGACCGGACTGACTGCGCTGCCAGAAATCGTTTTTGCGTTGAGTGCTGCTCATCGCTTCGCCCGTTCCCTAACCACTAATCGTAAAACAGAATGTTCGGCTGAACTGCCTGCATAGGAAATGCCGACCACACGTTCAGCGTGAACCGATCGTTCAGCACCGTGAAGAACGGCAAATTGAGCAGGAGTTTGTGTTCCCAGTAAATTTCGACCAGCACTAATCCCTGACCGGGAATTAACGACCGGTCAGCATCATCGTTAAAGACGAATGTGTTGAGGTTGAATAAATCCTCAACCTCGCTCACAGTCCATTCTGAGCCAACGCACATTGTCTCGCCAATGCGATGATTACCTGTCCAAACAAAACCAACCTGCTTCTCGGCATGGGTAACATCTGCCGCGGGCGAGTCATAGCCCCAATCCAGCGTGTCGGTAGATAGAACGCCGCCGTACATCTCGCTAAAATGCGCGTTTGACACGAAGTTAACTGAACCGCCGGGCACGCTGGGATAGACATCCACAAAGCTATTTTGATTGAAGTCAAAGGGATCGCGCGGTTCTAACGGAGTCGGGGCATCAGCGCCGGCTGCTACAACCGATGCATCACATTCATTGGCGTTTGAGGGGAACCGCCCGACAACGGTAACTTCCGGGCGTGTTGGCGGCGTTGCCGGAGCAAACCAAGTCGGATCTTCAACCATCTCAAGCGCAAAACCTGAGACAACGATCTCATCAACATCGTTACCGCTATTGAAACGCAGCGGATCCAGCGAGTCGAGCATTAAACAAATGACTTCACTGTAAAAGCCAGCGGCAATACTCTCATCACAATGCGCGTCGGTAGGGCCTTCTGTTATCCGGAAGGCGCGACGTTGTGCTTGCTCAGCAATTACCGCAGGATCTGGATCATTTGGATCTACGGAGCCGGTTGAATATGGCATCACGCCAAAGCCCTGTGACTGATAGTCCACCGGCAATGCGCCAATATCCAGGTACGTATTCTCCCGAAAATCGCTTTCCCAGGTTCGTGCAGAAAGGTCATCCTGTAATGTTGCGCCACGACGGGCACCAGCCCGGGCAACATCCAGCAATGTCAGGAAATTGTTGGCAAACCAGCCAATTTCGACTAATCCGGCCAGCAGCATAATCAAAAGCGGCGTCACCAACGCAAGTTCAACCAAACTCTGGCCGGACTGTCGCTTTCCAGTAACACGCGGCGTGCCATCAAGGATAAGGATGATTTTTTTGAATAGTCTACGCATTGAACGGGTAACTCCGCCCATACTCATGCCGCCAGAAAATAGACTCTCGGGCATTCTCACTATACCACGACGCTTGCCGCACAAAATGCGTTCAGTGTAAAGATGTTGATAGAGTTTTGTGCAAATGCTTTGAAAAACGCACATAACGAGGGGTGACAGCGCCACCTTAAGGCATTTAGTGTCCCCCACCGCTCCCATGCAGATTCATTCACTGCCAGGTTCAGGGTATGGAGGGGTATCAAAATAAGCCACGCGATGACGAGCCGAATAAGCTGGCGGCAGCGTTGAGCCATCACAACATCTTACAAAGCATGAAGCATCGCAAGCGGCATACAGGACAGCACGAGTCAATAATAAAGTCATGACGTTCAACTTTCTCTCAATGAGTGACGACCCTCTAAAACTAGCACGGGTTTTCTGTTTTGGGGTATCCATATTGCCAGCAATGTGATCGCAAATTCGCAGCAAAATATTGAATGCCAAGACTGCGGTCGCGAGGGAAAGGGAAAGCACACGGCTGCCATAATCAGCGGGTATGCCCCGTTAAGGCAGCGGTAGACATCAGGTAATTTGCCATAAATAACAGCGTCCGGCAGAAAAACATTACCCTGATGGCTGAGGGCGACGCTGTGCATCGCCCTCAAAATTATCGAAGTTGAAATGCGGGTTCTACTTCAATTTCAGGTCGGGCTTTGATCACATACCCACGCCCATGCCGGGACTGCAAAATTGCGGGGCGTTCAGGGTCAATTTCGATCTTCCGCCGTATATTGCGCACATGATTTCGCACAAGGGCAGCATCACCGACGCCGGTCGGGTAGCGCCAAACTGTCGTCAACAACGTTTCGGCGGTATGCATTTGAAAGGGGGCGCTGCACAAATATTTGAGCAGATCAAATTCTACACGCGTCAAGGCCACTGTGCGCCCGTTGAGGGTTACCCGGCAGTCGCCTCGATGCAACCGTATTGTAGGCGCATCGCGTTCAATATACTGAGCTGAGCGCCGGATGAGCGATCTGACACGAGCAGTCAGCTCACGAGGCACAAAAGGTTTGCGAATATAATCATCCGCGCCAGATTCCAGCGCGTCAACAACGCCGAGGGTAGAGGTAGAGCCTGTCAGAAAGATAATTGGAAGATGCGCCGTTTCTTCATTTTCACGAAGCCTACGACATAATGATAAGCCATCAACGCCCGGCATAATGACATCAATGATGAACAGATCCGGGGTGGTAGCTTCTAGCAGGTTAAGGGCTTGAGATGCTGTCGCAGCGCGCAGAACAGAATACCCTTCGCGGTGAAGCACAAGTTCGACCATATCCAGCATTTGCGCGTCGTCGTCAACTATCAAGATTTCGTACATGCTGCCTACTTCAATGAATTAGCTGGTAGTTCCTTCTAGTATACCGACTGCGCGCAGTAACTTTGCTGAAACGATGTGAAACTTTCATGAAATCTATGCAGAAATCATGTAGCCAACACCATGAATTGTACGAATGTATTTTTTGCTGGTTCCCCGTTCAATTTTCGCTCTGAGATTCCGCATATGGGCGCGTACTAAATCGGGATCGCCAGTATGCGGCGGGTATTCCCACACTGCTTGCAATAAATGACCGGGCGAAAGCGCCTGCCCCGGATGTTCCATCATATAGCGTAGCAATCTGTGTTCGGTGCTTGTCAGTTGAATTTCGCGATCATGAACATATACGCGATAGGTATCAGAATCCAACCGCAGATCATTCATTTGCAGAATATTGGTGGCTTTTGCATCGCGTTCGCTGCGGCGTAACACTGCGGAGATGCGCGCCCGCAGTTCCGACAGTTCAAACGGTTTGACTACATAATCATCTGCACCGGCATCCAGCCCGGCAACAACATCATCGGTTGTCCCTTTAGCCGTTAAAAAAGACGACCGGCAATGAAATATAGCGAGGGTCTTCGCGAAGGCGGCGGCATACAGTAATGCCGTCCATTTCTGGCATCATAATATCGAGAATGACCAGATCGGGAACGCGCCTTTCCAGTGAATCGAGCAGAAGTGCTCCGGAAGGCAGCAGGTCAATCAAGTAGCCTTCACTTTTTAAAACGCGCCCTATTGCATCCAGCACATCAGGGTCATCGTCTACCACATATAATAATGTCATAACACTTCCCCTTATCCCTGCGCAGGCAACAGCACCATAAATCTCGTTCCGGCTTGAGGATCGCTGCGAACCTGTATTGTTCCACCGGCGCGCTCCACAGCCTGTCGGGCAATATGCAATCCAAGCCCAGTACCTTCACCCATTGGTTTCGTGGTAAAGAAGGGCTTGAAGATATCATTAATTACAGATTCGGGTATGCCGGGGCCGTTATCGCTCACGGCGACAGCGACCATATGTTCAGCGCGAAGATAACGCACCTCAATATGTATCTCGCCATTATCACAGGCTACCAGAACATCATGAGCGTTCAAAAGCAGGTTCAGCCAAACATCTTCAAGCTCTCCCGGCACCGCCTGAACAGGCGGTATCACGGAGGAGGGGAATTTAACATAAATCTTCGCCCCATCGCGCTCAAGATGCTGCCGCACCAGAGCCAGCGTATCTTCAATAGTCGCCACGACATCAACCGCCTCAACGCCAGCATCCGCGTTAGTACGCACAGCAGCGAGCAGTCGTCGCACCACGCCTTTTGCGCGCTGCCCGGCACGGACAATCGCTGACAGCGCATCATGCTCAATCGTGTCAGGCTGCTTGCGCTCCAGCAAAAGCTGGCTATCTGAAAGAATCGTGGTTAATGGGTTATTGATTTGATGGGCAACGGCAGCTGCTAACTCACCCATTGCAGAAAGTCGCTCAGCTTGAATCAAACGCGCCTGCGTTGCCTGAAGCTCCCTCATACTTGCTTGCAGGTCATGATATAGTCGGGCGTTCTCTAAAGCAGTTGTTGCCTGTGCCATTAAAGCGCGCGCGAGGTCAAGTTCACGCGGGCTAAAAAAGTGATCGTGTTCAGAATCGCCACAAACAATCATGCCAGTCACCAGCCCACGCTGAGCCAGTGGCAAGCCCATGATCATGTTGTTACCGCTAAAATCCAGTAATGCCCGCGCGCCTTCAGAAAGATAAGGATCGCCGCGATGGGTATTCATCGCAACTTGCATATCCAGCGCGTTCAGCAATTCCGGCAGCATCGGAATTTCAATTGCCGGC
Source organism: Chloroflexi bacterium OLB15 (assembly GCA_001567085.1). Classification (GTDB taxonomy): domain Bacteria; phylum Chloroflexota; class Anaerolineae; order Aggregatilineales; family Phototrophicaceae; genus Flexifilum. The sequence continues at coordinate 48,430 of LMZS01000021.1, read as the reverse complement.
TCACCCTTACCAACGCGCACAGTAGTGCCGACTGAAAGCTGTACAGCCAATGACTGCTCATCAGCCTGATAGGCAAACTCAGACCAATCCGTGCCGAGTGTGCGATTGATTTCATCAGCCAGTTTATAAATCTGCGTCGGGCTGCGGTCACGCCCCTTGGCAAGTTCGCCAATAATATCGCCCACCAAATTACGAACGCGCATCATGGCGTCGTAGCTGGGCATCGTGTAATCATTCGCCAGACGCACCGAAAAGGACATGACTACCCCCAGCAGAGCCGTATCCCCGGCAACCGGGATCAGCAGTGCATTTTGCGCCCCGTTGGTTTGCAGCCAACGCGCCGCCTGTGGGCTTGATTCAAGTGAGATGACGGTCAACCCGCGGCCATTTATCGCCGCATCAAGTTCGGGGATTTCTGAAATGAGTACCAGAGGCTCTTGCCCCGCCCGCCACAACAGGTGCCTGCGACGCGCGGTTAAATACAGCACTCCGGCATCACGATCCATTTCAAGGATGAACGCATCGCTCACGTTCAACATTCGGACAGCCTGCTCAACCACCATTGCCAGCGTATTTTCTAGCTGCAACGACTGGTTGATCACCTCAGATGCGTCTACCAATGCCTTTAATTCACGCGCGCGCTTAACGCTCAGGCCATGTATCCGCGCATTTTCAATAGCGATAGCAGCATAAGCAGCAAGGTTGAGAAGCAAATCCTGATGACGATCGTCAAAAATATCGTCTTTATGGCGGTTGTTCACCCCCAATACGCCAATAGCTTTGCCCTTCAGCAAAATTGGCACATACAATAATGATTTTACGAAGTATTCAGTTTTGACTTTTTGTGGGCCGCTTTGACCTACCAGCGTGGGCTTACCCAGCTTAAAAACCTGCCCCGCCAGCGTATCCTGCGTCTTTACCCGAAAATTTCGCGCTGTTTCAGAATCTATACCAACTTTAGCGCGCAGATATAGCTGTTCAGATTCCCCGTCTGGCAGCAGGATCATGCCTTCTTCGGCGTTGGTAAGATCGCGCGCGGCGGTCACTACACGACCTAGAACTTCATTGAGATCCAATACCTCTGCGAGTGATCGGCTTAACGTCAGAAACGCCTGCACCTCTTCCGCCGCCCAGGTGCTAACGCCCGCTTTAGCCCAGGTTGAAGACGGCTGGCCGGTTCCAGATGCGACGGTAGTTTCCAACCCCAGCGCCTTGCCAAATACAAGGGCGATGGTCGGATCATCGAGCGAGGAAAGCACTACAGTATTTTCTTTGGTTTGAATGGATGCGCCGTTCAAGGCTGAGGTTTTGGGAAGATAGACGATTTGAGGAAGATCGCTTACGGTGCGCGCCAAAGTTTCATAGGTTGGCTCACCGGTACGCTTATCGCCAATCGAAGCATCAATGAACGCTACATCAAAATGCACTGTATTGGCAAGATACATCGCGTCAAGGTGGGAATAACCGGGCTGAAGCGTGACTTCATCTTCAGGCAGCACACTGCGAATGCGTTGAAGCACATCATAATCGCTCGTGACCACCAGTACCCGGTAAACTGACATTGTTATCGTTTGCTCAGTCTTTGACGCCGGCTTTCAAGATCATCTGCCGGGGACTGTGAGTCAGCCTTAGGCGGTGGTGCCGGGCTATCACCCTTTGCCGGGCCGCCCGTGATTGACTCTCTTGCGCTACGCAAGGCCGCGCTCAAATCATCCAAGGTGCTGGTTGAACGGGATTCAGTCGCGCCTGAAGCTGATGATGCCTTATTCTGGCGCACTTGTTCAACTGCCCGTTCCAATTCGCTTACACGTAAGACCAATTCCTGCGTCAATTGCATGTGTTCGCGAAGGTCAGCCTGCGCCATTGATAAGCGCTGTTTCGCGCGCTGGCCTTGTTCAGCCAACCGGCGAGCGGCATCTACCTGTCGATCCGCGATCTTTTCATCAGCCTCATTCTGCAACCGGCTGACGTCGCTTTCCAACGAGGCAATACGCGCCTTCAATTCGTCCTCATAGGCGTAAGCATCTTCAATACGCTTATGAAGCTCTTTCAGATCCCGATCAAAGCGCTTTCCAATTGAAGGCGCATCGGATGCCGTATCGCGATCAAGGCTGGCGAGATCGTTAATACTGGCACGGATAAGCACGTTTAGCTTCTTAATTATGTCTGTCATATATGAATATTGTATAGGCTGAACTCAAGCGGTCAACTTTACGAAATAACATCCATGCCAGCTGCTTCAGGACATACCTCATCCCAGGCTAGCATATAAACGGTCATTTTGCTTCCGCCAGCGATGATTGAGGCTTCGCCAGGCGATTGATAGATCGGGCAAAGACGCGGGTCTCAGTATCTTCAGCAGGCAGTTGATCCGGAAATGCCATTAAATAGCGAGCATTCCCCTGCTGCATCAATGCCCACTGACCTTCAGGATCGGCAATTACAGCCGCAAATTCGGGCGAAACCAATCCGGCAATATCCAGCAGAGGGCGCGGCGCAAAATAGCCCACAGCGCCAATATCGTGAATCGCCAGCATTGCCTCTGGCGATAAATTCTCAGCAATCCAATGTGCGGGGGCAACCATTTCTTCGTTAATCACTCGCACATCAAGCTGATAGCTGGAAAGCCCCGGCCCAAAAGCAAATACAATGATCAGCATGGCGGCGCCAAGCGCTAATGTTCGGGTCAACACGCGCGCAACTATCGAGCGCTGAGCCGCTTTGAGCAGCCAGCCTGTGCCAACAACACCAGCAAAAATGAGCGCCGGAAGCGCGGGGATGACATAGCGCCCATGCTGAAAATTCAGCGGCAGCCACCCCGCATAAAGCATCACTAAGGCTGCTCCCCAGATGGGCGGCAGCAGGAACAGCAGCCCATGGCGATCATTCCGAATGCGCTTCGCCACCATAATGACATATACGAGCATGCCAGGGATTAGTAGCAACTGCCCGCCAGCCAACAGCGGGATGGTCATCAGCCGCAACCCCCAGAAATAGCCCAACGCGCGAATCGGCGCAGCATAAATCTGCTTGGCCGCCGCCGTCGTTGGCAGCAAGCCGCCCGTCACATCCAGGTTGAACAGTAAGTAAGGAATCATTAAGACGGTAAAACTGACAAGGGAAGCCACGCCCCACAGGATCACATCACGCCAGCGCATATTTGGCCGGGCAATCAACAGGAACACGCCGATGATCGCGATCAGCAAAATGCCTTCTGGCCGGGTAAGCGTGGTTATCGCCGCCAGCACACCAAAGGTTGTACCGCGCGCCATAACATGAGCTGTTTTTGAAGATCGCGCAGCGCTCAGTTCGCGCCAACACCATGCGATGCAAACCATCGTCATCATGCTAAAAAGCGCCGTCTCCATGCCAGAGGCAGCCGCCCAAAGCAAATGCCACGAAAAAATCATGGCAAGGCCAGCCGCCAGCCCTATCCCGCGCAACTTTGGCGCAACCTGAAGCGCCATGCGCCGGGCAACCAGAGCCGTTACGGCCAATGCTAAAGCGCCAAGTCCGTGCGTCCACAGGGCAAACGGAACAGCTAGCTTATAGCCAATAGAGAGCATGACGGTATACATCGGCGATGTGGATGCCGCGCTCACAACGCCCGGCACGAACGACCAGAGGCCAGTTTCAGCCAGATTTCGGCCATAGGTCTGGTGAATCCACGCATCATCCAGCGGGAAGCCGCTGCCCACAGAAAGCGCATATAGCGCGGTCATAGCTAAAGCAGCAGCCACCAGAATAATATCTGGAACGAAACGTTTGAGATTACCGGACGATAGCATATAGTTTTGCTTCCGGCTGATTAAATTCCATAGGCGTCAAAAATGCAGGTGGGTGATCCCACGCATTCAGCATCGGGGTGGGTAAACCGCGATACTCGAACACTACATAATCAAGATCATAACGCTCTGCAAGCACGCGAATCACGTCAGGATCGCTGTTGGGCACCGCCGCCCCGCCCCGCCGTGTGAAATAGTATAAAGCAGCGGGATCGTTGATGAGTACCCGCGCGCCATCCGGCAAAGCAGCATCTAACTCAGCATAGAACGCGGGGACAGCGGTCGTTGGTAAGACAATTCCCCGCGTGCCTATCGCTAAACTCAAAAAGATAGCAAAGCCAGCCAGTGAAAAAGTGAAAATTGGAATTGCAACACGCGGATTCCACGATTTTCGCCGCTTTGCCACCCAGCGTACCATATCTTCGCATCCCAGCACGCCTAATGCTGCCCACCACGGCCACAACGCTGCCGCGCCATGAAACAAACCCCCGCGCGCGCCGGGAAACGGAAATACCAGCGTCATTGCCACATGCAGCCCCAGCGCATAAACCCAGAACGGCGCCAGAAATGGTTGTTTGCGCCTACGCCATAACCCGATCAACATCAGCGGCGCCATCACCACAATACCTTCAATGGCGATAAAGGTGCCGAGATTACCCGAAAGCAGCCCATCGCCCCCGGCAAATGCCTGCCAGCGGGTGCTAATGAAGAAGCCTAAGCCCCCAGGAGCCCCAAAAATCGTTAAAGCTGGCCGCAGGCGGATAATTAAACAGATCGTTATATTCAGTGAACCATACACTTTGCAACCCGCCTGTCGGCAAGACAGCGTTGATTGCACCAAGGTTGCGAAAAAACCAGAAGCCCATCACCGCAAGATAGCCAATGGTAAGCAGCAGCCCCGCTAACAGCGATTTTCCCCATAAACGATGGCGCAGCAGCATCCAGAACAATACTGCCCAGCCAGTCAAGAGCAAAAGCAGCCCATCCGGGCGCGTCAAATGTGCCAGACCCGCCATGCCCCCTGCCAGCAGCCAGAATGAAATCCGGGCTACAGGCGATGCCTGTTTTAGGGTATCCAAGCCATGTCCCAGAAAATACAGGCCAAGCGCGCCAATCACGGCAATCGGCGCAAACGTGTCTATCGTGCCCCAGAAGCGGGCGAAGAAGCCGCCAAACAACGCAATCAATCCAGCGCACCATGCCGTCCGCCGCGTGCCGCCCAGGCGAAAGCCTAGTTTGTAAGCAACGCCAGCAGCGCCAGCGACACAAAGCACAAGCGGAATTTGCGCAGCCGCGTAGCTATTTCCCAGCAAGCCCATGCTTACCCCGCTCAAAATTGAAGTCAGCGGCATCCAGTAAAGGTGCGAAGGGAATGGTCGGGAGTCGTTATAGCTTTCGGGCGCGCCAAAATATGTCCATAAATAGGTGTCGGTTAGCCCTTCGCCTGTGGCAAGCCGTTGGGCAGCATTGAAGTGATAATAAGCATCGGTATAAGCAGGGGCGCCGACTAAGCCGCGCACAAGCATAAAAGCAATGCCAAGCGCAACGAAACCAAACAGAATCCCTGATACATACCGGCGAAGATAAGCGCTCATAAGGTTGCAGGGATTTGCCGCAGTTTGCGATATAACCCAAACCCGAAGCCAGCAAGCAGGACGGTGCGCGCGATCACCAGAATGGCGTAAGGCATCAGCAAAGAGCCAGTGATCACCCCGCCTGTATCACCTGTACGCAGCCACAGGAAAGGATATTCAGCGAATACGGCCAGGCATAGAATAACCAGCGCCATAATGCCGTCACGGGTTGGAAAACACAGCAAGAGCAATGGCAGAAGCTGTGCCAGCCATTGAGGACTCCAACCTTGCGCCTGAAGGAAGAAGATCAGCAGCGTTATGGCGACAAAAGCCACCAGCCCACGATCATCAAAACGCCGTGTACGCACATACACGAAAAGGCCGAGCAAAATTGCGATCCCCAGCCTCAACCAAGCGGGAATGACGGACGGGCTGCCGACTAATTGCGAAGCGGCAGATGGATCAAGCCGTTCAGATACAGGCCCGAAATTTCCGGTGCGGTAATTTCCATCAATCAATGCCCACACTGTTTGATACGAAGATTTGCTGAACTGCGCGGTCAGCGAAGGCATGGTCATTTGCCCGTTTTGCAGCATCAACACAACATATACACTGGCAAAAATAGCTGCAACGATGCCCAGATAACGCAGCGCCAACCCCATCACGCGAAAGCGAAAAACTGCACCCAGGATCAATGCAGGCGTAAATTTAACCAGCGCGCCAACCCCTGCCGCTGCCGCAGAGAGGCTATTTTTCTCTGCCAGCAGCCAGTTCAGTGACAGCAATAGCAAAAATGCGACCAGCGGTTCAAACGTCCACCATTGCAATACCGCTGGCGCAAGCATCAACGCATATATCCACGCCAGCGCCATGCCCGTTTGCGCGCCGTGCAGCCGGATTCCGAGCTTGCGTAATAACGTCAGGTTGCCCACATCGCAAGCCAGCATCAAAACGCCGTATAACACAGCGAATCCGGTATAACTGGCACGGCCAGCCAACTGATAAGCAATCACATTTAACCAAGAGGGGATCGGCGGAAACTCGCTCCACCAATCGCGAAAAGGCAGCAGCCCATCTTCAGACAGTGCGCCGAGATGATAATAGGTCAGAAAATCGCCGCCTGCGGTGATACCCCGTTCCGAGCCTTCAATCAACAGCGGCTGATAGACCAGCAGCATGCCCAGCCGAAAAGCGACAAACAGGATCACAAGCAACCGCCAATCGCCGAACAGGGTGCTGATCGTCACTGGCGTGGAAGCTGCCATTTTAGCCATCAGCTTCACCCTGCCCCACAAGAGGCGTCCGGCGAACAATCACTGAAGCCATATCATCTTCGTAAGTCACCTCCCAGTCTGGCGACGCTTTCAGCGCATTAGCAAGACCGCTGCCCGTTTCAATCAACAGGGTATTAATGCCATATTGATCGAGAACTGCGGCATAGTCTTCCCCACCTAACGCCGTATTCAGATAAGCGCTGGTCAAAAAACTATCGCCATAAAGATCGGTGCGACCATCCACAAACACCGGATAATCCTGCGCGAAATAAGTTAGATAGCCCCCCCAGTTATAACTGTTAAACAAGTTCTCTGGCGGCCTCTCAGAATTCAGATGCTCAACAGCTGCAACAGGCAGCGTTAGCGCCAATGCCTCGCGCACCGACTGCGGGGTCATCACCGCCAGCACCTTAACCGCCGCGCCCAACCCAACCAGCACAATGATCGCAACGTTGGCAATTGCCATCATTCGTGTAACACGCCGCTGTGGGCGAAGCACCCAACTGCGTTCCTCAAGCACACTGTTGGCGTAGTGCGTAAGCATCGGGGTGACAGCAATCGCAAACAGCGCCACATTACGCCCCGCATTCAACGCCAGATATGCTGTGCCGCTGTACAAAAGGAAATCCGTCCAGGTCAAACGCCGCGCGCTTGCGCCCGCCGCGCCAAAAGTCAAAAACAACAGCGCCAAAAATGGCAGCATCTGCCGCTCGTGGAAATTGGGCGAGTTCCATTCCTGAATGAAATTTTGGAGCGCGCCGATCCCAACCGTCTGAAATGGCACTGTCAGCATTTGCAAGCCATACGGATTGATGCAAATAGCCGCCAGCGAAACAACAAATATCAGGCATAGTTTACGCACGCCACGCCAGCTTACTTTGGGTTCACGATTAGGCGCAAACAAGTTACCCATCGTTTCGCCAGCAATCAACGCCGCCATCAGAATTAAGCCGATGGAAAATCCAGCATGCAAATTGCCCCAGATCGCCATGATCACAGGGATAAACCACAGGCGATCACGTTTTCCGCGCTGAAAATCCAGCAGCAAATATAGGATTACGGCACTCAGAAAGAATGAGATCATCTGCGGGCGTGGCGACCAGAACACAGCAGCAGCAGCGGCGCCAAGCACGATGGCAAAAGCGCGTAAATAGCCGTTTCCCGTACAAGCCAACCAGACGAAGATCATGCCCGCTGTCGCCAGGCCAGCCATATAAATGGTCAGGCCAAGATAGCCGCCCACGTTCCAGAATAATGACATGATCACCTGCGCGCCCCAGCTATGATCTATCCACGCCTGGCCTTGCATGGTGAACGAAAACGGGTCTGTATAGATAAAGCCACTTTGCAGGATGGTTTCGCCACTGCGTAAATGCCACCACGTATCCGTATCTACGGGAATACGGGCAGCGATGGCAAAGATGAGGATGAACAAAACGATGGTGAGCGTTCGTTCGATGGTTAGGCGCTGCATCATACCCCGCTCAGGCTCAGCACCTTACCCACTGTGCGAAGCATGATGTTGATATCCAGCAGCAACCCAACATGACGGATATAAAACAGATCATATTGCAATTTGACCAACGCATCTTCGTCAGTTGAACCGTACTTATAGCTCACCTGCGCCCATCCGGTTAAACCAGGGCGAACGATCAAGCGAGTACGGTAAAAAGCAATCTTCTGCGTTAGCCGCTGCACATGCTCAGGGCGCTCCGGTCGCGGCCCAACGAGGCTCATATCTCCCCGAAGCACGTTCCACAACTGCGGCACTTCATCCAGCCGTGTTTTACGCAGAAATTTACCCACCCTGGTCACGCGAGGATCGCCTTTTTGCGCAAATACCGCGCCGGTTGCAGCCTCAGCATCACTGACCATTGAGCGGAACTTGTAAATTCGGAAGATGCGCCCATTTTTCCCGACGCGCTCTTGCGCGTAAAAAATACTGCCCTTTGAGTCCATGCGAATTGCCAGGGCAATAAAGGGCAGCAGCGGGGCAATAATTCCCAGCCCGACGAGCGACAGCCCAATATCTATAATCCGCTTAATGAACGGGTAGGGATCAAAGCCGGTATCAATAGTTTTAGGCAAAAAGACAACCGCCCAATCATCATTGACATGCTCTACCGGCACACGTCCGGTAATTTCTTCATAGAGCAGGGTCATCGGCACAATACGAACGCCGTGCTCATAAGCATCCATCACGCCCTGAAACAAGCCACCACTTAAGGCTTTGGTTTCGGTAATCACAATTTCAGTAATCTGGTCACGCAGCACAAAGTTCATCAAATCGCTGCCTGCACCCAGCACTGGCACGCCAGAGATCACCTGCCCTATTTCTTCAGGCGAAGAGATCACCCCGCGTACCACATATTCGCTATCCGCATATTCGTTCACTGCTTCGATGATCGTGCTGGCTGAACCAGTCCCTACCACCAATGTTCGGCGCGGCTGGCTTGCCCAGCCTACTAACGCAGGTCGCGCAAATCGCCAGATGCTGATCAGGATAAAAGACACAACGCCGTAATAGAGGATAAAAAGACGCGGCAGCGCATCACGCGGAGAAATAAAGAAGACGATCAGGTAAAACACCAGAAGCTGGGCTTCAATGATCAGCAACTTATTCAGCGTTTTGCTTAGGCTGGCAGCCACACGCAGATCATAAAAGTCGTTGGCACGCGCCAGCAGCACCCATAATACTGCGAGAAAAATAAACCAGACACCGTTAGACAACACAAAATCGAAAGTAAAGTTAATCTTGCCAACAAATGCCCAGATGCGCAGGGAAATCAACACCGCCGCGAAAACTGCAAGGATATCTCCCGCAGCGATCACTAGTTTGCGCTCTGATATCTGCATTTGACGACGCGCCCGGCGCGCCGTTGGGCTGTAATACATGGCTGATTGCTCACCCCGCATGGTCGGGTTCTTCCATATTGTATGGCGCTGATTTTCTATTCCATACAAAGAGTATCACAAGGCATAGCAAAGACACGCTTGTGATTACTGCGCCAAAAGCTAACCACGATGGCTTATAGGTAAATTCAAGGGTGTGTTCGCCTTCAGGGATTGCCACCGCCCGAAATGCCAAATTTGCGCGCTGAACGGGCACTATTTCACCGTTTAGCCGCGCTTCCCAGCCGGGGTAATAAGTTTGCGGGATAACCAACCAGCCCGGAGCAGCCGAATGAATCTGAAAACGCGCCCCATCTTCTGATGCATCCCATTCAGCCTGCTCAGCATCGCGCGGGGCATCGCATGCCCCCTCACCCACCAATTCAACACGACGCTGCGGGTCAAAATCTGAATGGCTAAGCGCTGCAATAGCTGAAGCATCATCCTGATGCCAGCAAGCGGCACTCACCCAGTAGGCTAATCCAGCGCCGTTTTCAAGAGAAACAACCCCTTCTGCCGTCACCAGATCAGTAATTCCAGCTGCTTGCAATAACGCCTGAGAATCTGGATGCGCCTCTAACAAACTGCTGAACGCCGCATAGTACCCCGGCAGCAGCGGCTCAAAGTTGTTAAACAATGCCGCGCGATCCAGCAGGTTTAAGTTCGGCAAATTGCTTCCCCGCAGTTCTTCAATATGCTGCGCTGCCGGGCGATAATCGTCAAACATAAAATAACGGCCAAATTTCAAATCATCTTCAGCCTGAGGAGTCCAGTATCCGCGCAACGGCGGCTGAATTTGTGCAGGGCGATGATCGTAAAAAGAAGCGGCGGCAGTCGGGTTCAATCCCCAATTGGCAATTACTAGATCAAGCGTGACAACGGCCAAAACAGCAGCAGACCAGCGCATATGCTTTGGCGAGCTTTGCAGCGGTTGGATCATCGTCAGGAAGCCAGCGCACAACCCGACACTCCCGATTATTAACAGCGCGCGGAATAAGGAAGGGATCAGGGTATTGGCGCCCCCCAAACCCGCTAATTGGCCGAAAACCCCGACCATGATTACCGCAATGCACGCGGCCATCAGCCTTTTCGTCCAGCGCTTCAAGCGGGCGCTGCGCCCCCACCACGTTATCCCTATGCCTGCCAGAACACATAACGCCATCACCGTCCACAGCAGCCAGCGTACTGGCGCCTGAAACAGATCGAATGTCGGCACATGTTCATAGAGGAACGGGAATATTGGCGTATTCGCCCCTAAAGCAAACAGAAAGCCAATAACGGCGATGCCTAGCCAAAAGATCACGGTGAATGCCAGCGGATCATCTTTTCGCTTTGCGCGCCATTGCCAGACGGCGGCAACAGCCCCCAGAAGTGGTATCAAACCGATATACGCAGCGTCTTCAAAATATGCCCCCGCTGTCGCGTAAGAGCCATCGGCGGGCGTTCCAAACAGATTGCCGTTCAGAAAGGTTAATACGCGAAATGGATTGAAACTGAAATTCATGGCGAAAGCGAAATCCACGCCGTCGCTGCGCTGCGAAAGCGACAGCAATTCAGCCGTACCTAAAAGCTGTATGCTGGCTACCCCCGCGCCAATTGCCCCGGCAACAGCCAGAACGAGCCATGCCTTCCAGCGAAATGGGCGCTGCGAAACCCCCAACCAAACCGCCAATAGCCCCGCCAATGTCAGGCTGTACCAGGAAATTTGCGCATGCCCTGCCAGCAGCAGCAAAGCCGTAAATATGGCGAACCAGGTTGCGGCACAGCGTTTCCCGTTCAGCACGCCATACACCGACCACAACAACCATGGCAGCCACGCGGCAGCAGAAACCATTGGAAAGGTGCCTAAGCGCGCCACCAGATAGCCGCACAGCCCGAAAGCAAGCCCCGCCGCGCCCGCGCCAACGCTATTGGCGCCCATTCGCTTAAGCAGCGCAAATACCCCTGCCCCAGCGATAAACAGATGTAAGCCAACCGTCAGGCTCATCGCCCAGGCAATTGGCAGCACAAAACTCGGCCAGCTTAAGGGGTAAAGCAATGCAGATTGGTAATTCGCAAATAACGGCGCGCCAGCCCCATTAAAAGGATTCCAGAGCGGCAGTTCACCCGCACGCAGTAATTCAACAGCGTAGTCTCGCCAGGGCACAAATTGCAGTGATGGCAAGCCCCAATACAACACTTCGCCCAGCAAAATGCGATGAAGCAGTATCGCCAGGGCAGCGCCTAACACCGCGAGAGGCATTAAAGCAAAATAGCGGCGGCTCATGATCGCAAACGCAGCCCCACTAAAGCAAGTATCACGATCATTAAGCTGAATCCTGAGACAGCCGCAGCCCCCATTGTAAGATTATTCAACTGCGTAATTTGCTCCGGAGTTGGCAGATCAGGCCAGCCCTGAGGAAAGGCCGTTTCCATCAGCGCATCCGCAGATTCTGGCTGATAATCCAGATTCCGGTAAATATTTATCCCACTTACGGTATCAATCAGCGCAAGGCCGGGCGCATCAATCGCGTATGGCGCGATCACGTGACTCACCGACCACTCCGCCAGCATTTCCGCATCTGGTATGGCATCCCGATTGGCCGTCGCGATGTCGTTATCCAACATGCCAACAAGCGGCGGCATCACCACGCTGTAACCTTCAAAGTTCACGCCGCCTGCTTGAACAATCGCCTCTGAAACGCCGCGCAATTGAAAGGGATCAACACCACCAAACAGGTTTAGCCCGTACACTTCAGCGGCCTGCTGCGGCAAACTATACGCGGGCGCATAAATACGCGCTGGTTCTTCCTCTAGTATTCGCTCGGCAAGGGGGGTATAGGGCTCCAGCCAATCGCCCGCGCCACGCCATTCCAGCCACAACGACGCGTTTAACAGCAGCTCCACAAATAAAATCAGCAGCAGCCCGTTGGCAATTACAGTCCAGCGCAGCTTCCCAAAGCTGCCTACAAGCAGCAATCCCGCCCCACCCCCGCCCACGAGCAGCATCCAACCGCTAGCATCGGGCAGCGGCAGCGTCGTCCAGATAAACACTGCGGCAACGATGGCAAATACAACCAACGCCACTAACGCCATACGCCAGCGTCGTAATCCGCGCCAATAGCCGCCGCTTTCAATTTTTGCCATCCAGATCGCAACGGTATCAAAACCATAAGCGGAGACGAAGCATATGATCAGCGCCACCACTACCCATGCACGCGAAGGCACACGAAACCAGCGCAGTTGTGGGATAACGCTGTTAATCAATGTCCAGAGCACGCTATTTGCGCCTAATGCCCACACTATCCCACATACAATGAGCCCAAGCCACAGCCATTTGCGCGGCAATTTCCCGCAAAAACCCACGATAACCAACAGCAGCGTTGGCAATCCAACATAAACCAACATTTCCACATTGCCGGTTATTCCGGGCAGCATAACGCCTATGAAATTGCCTGGCTCTAACGAAAACACCCCGGTATCTGCGAGTGAAAGGGCGCTTCGGCTTAAGAAAGGCGACCAGCCCACAAGCGGCGCCAACACCGAAAAAGCCAGCAGCAGCCAAACAACTCCAACTGCGATAACCCACAGCAATGATCGGCGCACGTGCCCGCGCATCCCGGCCAACGCATATACCCCTGCCGCGCCATAGCCGAACAGGCTAATTCGCACATCACTGAGGATAAGCAATCCGGCAAACAGGGCAAATTGCAACGCGGTTGACAGTTTTGGCACACAGCCGAATTTGTACGCTGACTGCATCAGCCATGGCAGCCATGCCATCGCGTACACAATATCCAAATGCCCTGCCCCGGCATGGGCGACCAGCCGCGGCGAGAATGTATAGGCTAACGTCGCAAATGCTGATGCGGGACGACTTACGCCCAACAATCGCATCCAACGCCACATGCCCGCTGCGGCGATAGCCATATGCAGCAGCAGCAGCACGTTCAAATGCTGCGCAGGTGGAAAAACGAGCGCCAGCCATTGCAAGGGATATGCTGTTTTATTGAGTGGATTAGCGGCAAAAGGCGCGCCTGCATGATAGTTTCGCGCCATACTGGAAATTCGCGCATCGTTAGCACGGTATCGCGCAAAAAAACCGAGTTTGGAAAATGCGAAGTTGCCGAATCAGAAAATTGGGCTTCCGGTGTGAACGGAAGCCCAGTCCATTGAAATCCCAGAAGTACTAAGAAGATAGCGCCACCGAGCAAAAATACGGCAGCATAACTGGCACCACTACGTACCATAGAGGGTTACATCACCAAATTGTGCGATCCGGCGCAGGCTTTCCACACATTGTCCCTCCCCAAACCGGGCTTCCTGAGGGCCAAGCAGCACATATTGCACACTGTTTTCCTGAAGCAGTTGGCTGCAATCCGCGCTATCTCCCGCAGCATACCACGCCTCAACTTGCCGTTTTTTTGCCTCAGCGTTTAAGGTTTCATAGGGATGCCCGTAAACAACGCGCAGACCAGTGTAACCGGGGATCCATGCCCCAACAACAGGCGCAGCCAGCACGACGCCATCACCATCACGCCGCGCCAGCCAGTTAAACGCATCTACATAATCAGCTTCAAGAAGTACTCCGGATGCCAGCTCAGGGGCACGCGCCGCAGGCAGCACCGGCAGCACAAGCACGATCAGCGGGCTAATCACGGAAATCGAAAACACCGCCACAGTGAACAATCTTTTTCCGCTGCGTTTCATACGCGGATACCAGAATTCTTGCAGCGCACGTACCGCGAAATAGGTTATCGGGATCATGATCCCAACGCTGAAACGACGCTGGATATTGGTCGGCAAATACACGAAGGCGATGATACACAGCAGCCATAGCAGCATGAAACGATCGCCATCCTGCTCAAAGCGCCTCACCGCCCGAAAAATTCCTGGCAGCGCAACAATTAAAGGCAGCCCAAAACCAAGCAGGAAGTACAGCGGGTTTGGCGCAGCAGTCACGTTCTGGCGGTTCCAAATTTGCATCGCAGGATTCGTGCTGACCACCAACACCAGATAAACCGCCATAGGAATCAGCGGCAAAATCAGGGCAGCGCCGTAACGAACGAGGTAAGCAGGCAGCTTGCGCTGGCGCAGGAACACGATACCCGTAAACAGTATCAGCGCCGCGCCGACTGGCATCATCGCCTGCGGGTATAAAAAGCCAATGATCACGCTCAGGCATAGCGCCGCTGCCCACCCATAGTGCGGCGCCTGTGCTTGATTATTTCCGGGACGCAGCGCAAGAATCAACACCCCGATGAGCAGCGCAAGGCAGCCAATCGTCAGCGGGAAATGCACATTCATCAAGGTGCTATAAAACGGAAACGCTTCGGGAATCAGCGTGAAATCTGGGAAATCAACCACGCCTAATGCCGGGGCTAACGCCCAACCAAACCCCGCGCCAAGAGATGCGAGCAGGAAAAACAGGCGGCGCGTATTTATGCGTGACCAAACCACCGCGCCAAACACGTATAAAGCCGCATACATGAACAGCGCTGCAAATGCCCGCGCCACGTGAAACAGCACCAGCAGCGGAATCGAAGTCCAGCGCGAAACATGCCCTAGCAGCGGGTACAAGGTTTGAATCAGCGCGCCGGAATGTGGCTCAGCGGTATGCTGGAATGTCACCAACCAATCGCCAGCCACCCCAAGCTGCATTTTGGAAAAATAAGAACCCCCATCCCAAAAATTATGCAAGGTTCCCATGAACTGCCAATCGGGGTTGACAGTTACCGATAGCCACAGCAAAGGAAAGAACGCCAGCAGCACTAACAAGCCGCCAACAAGCATCAACCAGCGCCACTCTGCGCCTATGATATACACGCTGTCCCAGCCTATAACCGGTTGAGCACGCAGCGCAGAACTCTCTCTCATATTGTTTGCTGCTGACATGCGAATATCGCATCCTTCATCAGGTTTATACTGCCCTTTTATTGTATGGCGTTGCGGTGTTTCATTTTCTCAAGGTTATAGACATGGAGATTTCCTAACAAAATCAATACAGGGCAGAAGCGTAAAATTTGTTTATTAAGTTGCTACCTGATGCGGTGGACGGAGGGGATTAATGGGCTTCGACTTTGAAAACTTTGGCGTTGGGCTTGCAGCAGGCTGGCTAAGCGCGTATGGAGTATACCGTGCTCGCCACCAGATTCGGCGTGGTTTACTGACGGTTCGCGGTGGCGCATCCAGCGCGCAGCAATCAGCAACCCGCAGCGCAGACAGCCGCTATGTGAATGATGTCATCGAGAAGGCTGAAAGCACGCATCTAGGCGGCGCAGCCATCCCGCTTTCAAAAGTGTTGGTTGAGCCGCGATTCCTCCCTCCAACAGCCTTCGCCGCCCCTCCCGACGATGAGGTGATCCACGATATTTTCCGCGTGATTCCCAACGTACACGATCACCCCTTCCTGCTTGCCCCATACAATGTACCTACCATCTCTATGGATGAGCTGGGTACGGGCAGCAATATGCTCGCCCTGCTGGGCATGCCCGGCAGCGGACGCACGACTGCGCTTCTCACTATCGCGATGTATAGCCTGGGACATGTTGAATTCAAGCCCCCGCCAGACAAGATTCAGGAGCGTCTTGATAAGGAAGAAGCCGCGCTCACTGAAAAAGATCGCGCGGTACGCATTAAAGAGCGCATCACAATTGAACAGCGGGCTAAAGAGCGCTTAGCTAATGAGCGCGGCGTAAATTTTGATTCTGAAGCCGATGATGCGCTCAAAAACACAATCCCGCTGTTCAAACGCCTCATGCCTGTTTACGTCCATTTTTCTGATTTGCTTGCGCCCACCCAGGAATTTGGCAAAGAAGTTGATCCGGCAGAGCCGTTAGTACGCACTGTTCAGGGATATGTCAAACGTGTAACTGCGAGCACCATTCCCCGCGCAGTCTACAAACGTCTGAATCAGGGAACGGTGCTGGTTCTGGTGGACGGGTTTGACGACCTGCCAGAATTTGAACGCCCGCGCGCGCTGGCATGGCTGAAAGCTTTTAAAGCACAATACGGCAGCAATTTTGTGATCGTCGCCGGACCGATCAACGGCTCAGGCGGTTTACTTTCGCTTGGGCTTACGCCTGTTTATATGCGCCCATGGAACGACGTAAACATCAAAACTGCGATCACAGGCTGGCATGATTCGTGGTCGCAATTCGGTGGCAAGCGCAGCAAACGCGCTAAAGAAAAAACTGCTGAGGGCTTAGCTCGCGCCTTGCTGAATAATCGAGGGCTGTACCCTGCGGAGGTTGTATTCAAGTCATGGGCGAATTTTGATGACAAAGTAGAAATTGCCGGTTATGAGGGCTGGATTCGCGCAGCATTCAGCAAACTTGTCCCCAAAGATGAGTCTTTAACCCTGCTCTTGCCTCGTCTAGCGCAGATTGCCGCCATTCAACTTGACGATGGTTACATCACTGTATCCCGCATGCAAGCGCTCTCGATTGCTGGAATTGAGGGAGACTCATCGTCAGCAGATGAAGCAGCGCCGGCGGAAGAAGGCAAAGCACATAAAACGCCAGAAGATACTGAGAAAGCATCGTCACAGGGTCGCTTGCTAGCCAGCTTACGCCGCAGCGGCTTGTTAATACGCTTTCGCGGGGATCGTTATCAATTCCGCCATCCGCTGCTAGCGGCTTATGCGGCGAGCCTCTGGCTTAAAGGAGTCACACAGGATGAGCAATCCAGCCGTTTCAATCAGCCTGCCTGGTCACAAGCTGTAGGCTATATGGCGCTGCACAGCCCTGTAGACGCATTAGTGAAAAAACGCCTCACCGCTCCGCCCGACATCTTACAATCAAACCTGCTCACTGTTGCGCGATGGATGACTTACGCCAGCCCAGACGCTGCGTGGCGTGGCGATGTGCTGCGCCTGTTAAGCACCTACCTGATCGCCCCCAACCAGTTCGCGCTGTCAAGAGATCGGATCGCTGCCGCTCTGCTCGATACCCGAGATCGGGGAACATTGATCATTTTCCGCCGCGCCGTGCGCACGTTAAATGCTGACGTTCGTCGTCTTGGCTGCCTCTGTATGGGCGCGTTAGGCGACGCAGAAGCAATCAAAGACCTGAAACCGCTGCTGAATGACCAGATATCAACAGTACAACTTTCTTCAGCAATGGGGCTAGGCGCCATCGCCAGCGATGAAGCGCTCGAAGCCATGCTTATTGGCTTCACTGAAGGGACAGAGCAGCTGCGACAGGCGATTGCCGAAGCCTTTGCCGCGATCCCTGATGAGGGCTATCCGATCCTTTACGAAGCTATCAGCCACGACGACATGATGCTGCGCCGGGCAGCTGTATTCGGGCTGCGCCGCTTGAAAACCACATGGTCACTGATCGCAATTTACCGCGCGTTCCTTGAAGATGAGCAGTGGTATGTGCGTTCGGCAGCACAACAAGCCTTTATGGAGTTGCAATACGGACGTGAAACCAGCCTGACGCAAGCCTATCCAGCCCCAGATCAGATTGTGTGGCTGGCAGAATGGGCGGCTGAACGCGGCGAAAAACTACCCACTGGCGAAGGGGCAACCTCTATGCTGGTTCGGGCGCTGCAAGATGGCGATGCAGAGATACGTTCACTGGCGGCCTTAAATCTTGGGCAGTTGGGTTCGGTTGGCACGCTCAAATCTTTGTATGCCGCCCTGCGTGACCGTAATGAGGAAGTACGCACATCAGCCTTCTGGGGATTAGGTCATCTCGCAGAATATACGGGCGAGCCCCTGCCTAATCCTGCGTAAACCGCTTACACCCCGAATGTTGCAGGGGGTGCTGTCGCAGCGCCCCCGCATATTTATGGCTTCGGATGGTTGAGGGATATAACGATACAAAGGCAGTAGATTCCGCGCGGAACACTTACCAATAGCTGAGGATTAACTCTACTCAGCTTCAGGGGTAACTTCTTCCGTCGCTTCAGGCGTTAACTCAGCCGTAGATTCCGCTATATGAAAAGATGTGGGCAGTATTTCGTTATCCACATCACATAGGAACACGCGGTCAAAATCGGTGTGATAAATATAGGTGTTCTGGCCAGCAGTCAAAACTATCCGATAGCCATTCACCTGTGCTTGTTGATACTGAATATCAGGCTGAGGGCAGCCCAAACTGCTATCAGGCCATGTTACCGGCTGAATATCTTCCAGCACAATTCGGCGGGTTGGCAGGTTTAACTGCTGCCCCAACGCGCGTTGGGCAACCCCAATCAATTCAAATGCTACAGGATCAACTTCAGCTAAGGATTGATCTTCAACAGCGATAACTGTACGCGTTGGCGCAAGCGTTAATTGAAGGTCTTGCGGCGAAGTAAGCATTTGCAGCGTTGCAGTCGGCGGTATTGGTGTTGGCGTCGGCGTCGCAGTGGCAGGGATCAAGGTCAGGGTTGGCGCATCTGCCGGCTGTACTTCAAGCGCACAACTGGCGGCAAGCAGGATAATCAGCGCCAGTGCAGCGGCGTTCTGGCAAAATTTACTGACCGCCATGCAAAATAGCTTCCACCTGATTAACGCTCAGGCCTTCAATGCTCACAATTTTCTCGCGGCCATTCTCACCAGCAACGACGGCGACATTTTCAGAAGGAACGCCAAGCTGATCGGCCAGAAAATCAACCAGTTCCTGATTCGCAGCAGGGGCGCCAGCCGGAGAGGCGATCAGCCGGATTTTAAGCACGCCATCATCCTGAACGCCCGCAATTTCAGTACGCTCTGCCTGAGTGACGACGCGTACCGTTAAAGCCGCCCCGCCCCTCGCATCAGTAATTTCAAACCTGCGGCTCATGTTACACCTCATAAGGTAGCTATGCCGCGATACCCGTAGATCGTAGCACGCTCTCCCATGCGAGACAAGTTACATCAGCCGCAATATGCCCGAAGCAAGTATCGGGAAATAAGAGGCACAAGGATGCTAGTGCCTCTGCCTATTGACCAGCAACTAACGAACGACCTGCATCAGCACGCTGAGGATCAGGAACACGATCAACGGGCTGAAATCTATCATGCCTGTTTGGGGCAAAACGCTGCGAATCGGGCGCAAAACAGGTTCAGTAATTTCAAAAACCAGTTGAACCCAGCGGCTGCTGCGGTCAATATTGGGAAACCACGACAACAATACCCGTGCCAGCAGCACAAGGTTGAAAGCCAGCAGCACGTAATACAATAAAGTGCGAACAATCTCCATTCCAGTACTCCTTCAGTCATATATCCTATAGAGCAGGATTATTTGCTTGAACTACCTGTCGCTCGCCAAAAATGGCGCGACCAATCCGGACGATAGTAGCGCCTTCTTCAATCGCCACCGGATAATCATCCGTCATACCCATACTCAATTCGGGCAACGGCAAACCGAGTTTTTCCTGCAAGGCATCACGCAGTTTCCGCAGTCGGGCAAAGACCGGGCGCGCCTGCTCCATGTCTTCAACAATCGGCGCCATCGTCATCAAGCCTGCCAACTCAATCGCCCGAAATCCGGCAATCTCGTGAATACTGGCAGCGAATTCGTCAAAAACAGCACGTTCTTCCTGCCAGCTAGCGCACGAAAATCCCTGTTTGCTCTCCTCGCCCGAAACATTGACCTCAACAAGCACTTTTAGCCGTCGCGTTTTGGGGGCGCTGGCGGCCAGTTTGCTTGCTAGCTTCACGCTGTCTACCGACTGCACCACATCAAAAAGAGGCGCAACATCACGCACTTTACGGCTTTGAATATGCCCGATCATGTGCCAGACCAGCGAGCTTGAGCCTTGCGCCCGTACCGCAGTAATTTTACCCTGTGCTTCTTCTACGCGATTTTCGCCAAAATGTTGCATGCCTAAGGCGACCGCCTCTAAAACTTTTGAAGGCGTGTGGGTCTTACTCACCGCAACCAGCGTAACGGAGCCAGGATCCCGCCCGGCATTTATACATGCTCTATCAATTTGTGAGCGAACAATGCTCAAATTTTCAGCGATGCTCATAGGCTAATCACAGCTCCAAACCGCCCTGTGCGCCCATGTTCCGCACGATGTGAATAAAATTCGTGAACGTTTTCGGCTGTACATATTTCTGCAACCTCAACTGCCCCTACCCCAGCGCGCTCCAGATCCATTCGATTCGCAGCCCAGAGATCAAGATACGCGCTGCCATCACGCGGGTCACGCTGAATTAGGCCATCGGTGGTATGAAAATGATCAGCAACTGCCTGCACCACTTCTTCGCCAACCTGATAACGATTCGGGCCGATTGCCGGGCCAACCCCCGCGTAAATATTTGCCGGATTGCTGCCAAAGTAATTCACCATCGCGCGAACGGTTGCGGACGCTACACCTCGCACAGTTCCCCGCCATCCGGCGTGTGCAATCCCAACGGCGCCGCCTGCTCGATCAACCAGCAAAATCGGCGTGCAATCCGCAAAACGCATCGTTAACGGCAAATCAGGCTGGTCAGTAATTAAACCATCAGCGGTTCCTAACCAGCGCCGGTTACGTGCTGGCCGCTTCGCCAACACAACATCAGCGCTGTGAATTTGCCATACACTGCACGCCCGATCCCCTCGCACGCCCGAAGCGGCGTACATCAATTCGTGGTTGGTGCGCACGTTTTCAGGCGTATCGCCAACATTGCCACCCATATTGAGTCCATCAAATGGCGCGTCACTTACGCCGCCGATCCTCGTAAAAACGCCATGTTTCACAGGAATCTGCCGCCATCCCTCAAATTGATAAAACACTAAACCATTCCGCTCGACGCGATCCACTTCAACAATTCCCAGAACTCACGCTAACATCTGCCGATTATAGTCCCGTCCCGCAGTCACTTCGATAGTTACAATCCGGTTGTATGCCGTTCAGTATGAGAAACTTTGATACTCTGTAAGGCTTTCCGGCGCTATAATCAGTTCAACCTTGCACGAATTATTTTAGCGGGGTCATTTGTGATCAAAAGTTGTGGTCTGAGCAGGCATGGACAATCGTTTTTTAAACCGACGCTACGACCAAATCTCCATCATGATTGTTGAAGATCACCCATTGTTCCGCGATGGGCTGAACGCGGCGCTATCGCTGGAAGATGATCTGATCATTATTGGATCGTATGCAGACGGTGAAATTGCGTTGGAAATGGCCCAGAAATTTCATCCAGATATTGTGCTGATTGACGTGAATTTGCCCTCAATGAACGGGCTTCAGGTCACCCGTATGCTTAAAGCGCAATCTCCGGGAACTGCGGTTGTTGTACTCACGGCCTATCACGATTCTGAACAGGTATTACATGCAATGCGCGCTGGCGCATCCGCCTATTGCGCCAAAGACATCACCCCTACAGACCTGATAGATGTGATACGCGCCGCCGCCGCTGGATACTATATCGTTGGCACCCAGAAGCTCGACAGCGACGCATTGCAAAAGTGGATCAATCGCGGCGTAGAAGCCATCTCACCCTACGTGGTTGATCCCAATGAACACTATTCACCGCTTAGTCCGCGAGAGATGGAGATTTTGCAGTTTGTAACGAACGGGATGAGCAATAAAGAGATCGCTGTCAAACTGCGCATTAGCCAGCAGACCGTCAAGAATCATATGACTTCGATTTTGAAAAAGCTGAATGTACAGGATCGCACGCAGGCTGCAGTCGCCTCGCTCCGACATGGTTGGGTACGTCTGCAAATTGATCCTTCTGAACTGCACCTGCCTGATGTAGACGACGAATAAGGGAGTGTTGCCGATGGATGCTTTCCGCGCAGATAGTCGCTCGCGCGACGAGTTGATCGAACTGATCATGCAAGAAATGAAGCGCGTTCGCGATAAATTGACCGAACTCAAGGTGCAAATTGATCAAACCCAGATCGTAGTGGATCGGGAACAACAACGCAGCACCGATGTCATCACTGAATTACGCACCATTCAAGACAATATCGAAACGATGCCGCGTCAGGATATCCGCGCAAAATATGATGAGGCGCTGGACGTGCGTAATCGCCTTTCCACTATGCGCGGTCAACTGGAAAAGTTTCAAAGCACCCGTGAGCATCTGGAGCGCGAACAAAGCCTGCTTTCAGGCATAATGAACCGACTACAAGGCATTGACGCGCTTCCGGCATCCGGCGCGGTTGAAGTTGAAGGTGTAGGGGGTAAAGGCGCCCTCAATATTGTTCGCATCATCACCGCGCAGGAAGAAGAACGCCAGCGCCTTGCGCGTCAAATGCACGATGGACCTGCGCAATCTTTAACCAATTTCATTTTGCAAACAGAAATTTGCCAGCGGTTGTTTGACCGCAACCCGCAGCGCGCGGCGGAAGAACTAGATAACCTTAAGAACGTCGCCAGCGTCACGTTTCAAAAAGTGCGCGATTTCATTTTCGACCTGCGCCCGATGATGCTTGATGACCTCGGCGTCATCCCCACTGTTCGCCGTTATGTCGACTCTTTCAAAGAAAAGAACGATATTGAGGTGCGCCTGGACATTACAGGCGAAGAACGCCGCCTGCAAACCCATCGCGAGGTGATGATCTTCCGCAGCATTCAGGAACTTATGGGGCAAGCGCGCGATTATGCCAGCGCTTCAGAGATAGAAATCAAGCTGGATATGTCGGGTTCCCCCATACGTATACAGGTTGAAGATAACGGGCGCGGTTTCGACGCAGAAGAAGCCTTCACGTCTACCGATGAACACGTGCAGGATCCGCGTATTCAGGTGCTAACCACTTTACGCGAGCGTTTTGAACTGGTAGGCGGCAAGGCTTCAATCGTAAGCAAAGAGGCTGAAGGCACTTCCGTTCGGATGGAACTACCGGACAGCGACTAGTACCTGTGAACTATTAGAGCCAACTACGCGAATTTCTTAAGGAATCTACGCGTAAAATACACTTTCTGGTTGTTTGACATTCGGTCGGCATCGCTTACACTAAATGAAGCAGGTTGTAATCTAATGCAAAATATTCCTAAAAACACACTTACCGGCGCTACCGCTCATACGACGGAGGCTATTTCATGAATCGAACTCGTTTGATTCTCCTACTGCTCATCCTGATTTTGCTGGTCGTTGTCGTGGTAGTGGTGGTGCTGCCGCAGCTTCAGCCGCAACCCACAACCGTCACTACAAACAATGCGTCAGGAACACCGCAGCAGGTGGTTCAAGCGCCGGAAGCAACCCCACTTCCGACCGCGACGCCGCTTACGTTTATTGACATCGTGATCGCAACGCAAGAGCTATCACGCGGGACAGTGATTCCACCGAACGCAGTGACACTTCGCCCATTCCCGGAACAGTCAGTGCCGTTTAACGCCATCACCAATCTTGAAGATGTGATCGGCATGACTGCGCGCACCGATATCTACCGTGAAGAGCCGCTGCTCTCCAGCATGGTGGTTGATAACTTCCAAAGTCTGGCGCGTGTCGGTTCGGATGCGGCAGCAATTATGCCCAGCGGCCTTGTAGGCATCGGCCTGCCAATTGACCGCTTGACCAGCGGCGGCTATGCCATGCAGGACGGTGACCGCGTGGATCTTATCATCTCACTGCTCTATGTTGACGTTGATGAGGTTTTCCAATCCATTACGCCAAATTCACTCACCTTGTATACCATTCTTGAAGACGGCACCATTGCGCTTCAAGAGCCGATTGAAGGACGTTTAGACAGCACCTCTATCGGCCCGGTGGTGGTTGGCCCCTCAGAACGCCAGCGCCCGCGTTTGGTCACCCAGATGACGATACAGGATGCGCTGGTTGTTCATGTTGGCAATTTCCCGCCGGATGGTCGCTTCATCGGCGTGCCGCCAACCCCGACGCCAGCCCCAGTAGAAGAAGAAACAGGCGAAGGAACACCGGTTCCGCCAACCCCAACCCCGGCGCGCCCGGACATCGTTTTCCTTGGTGTTTCGCCTCAGGATGCCGTTGTTATCACGTGGCTGATTGAAGCAAAAGTACCGGTCACATTGGCGCTACGTTCGGTCAACGACACGGCGCGCGTGCCGACATCGGAAGTGTCGCTCGATTACATCATGACCACCTATGGCATTGACCTGCCACCACGTGCGCCATTCTCGATTGAGCCAGCCATTCGCAGCATACGGCAACTGCAATTGGCTGATCAACTCACATTCCAAGTTGGTTCGCCGTAGCATAAACAGGGGCAGGGCGAACGCCCTGCCCCTCGCGTTTATAGACAAACAGTGTTCAGTGTTCAAAACGCAGCAGACATGGATAGTTCATGATGATGAATAGAGGCGGTTCCGGCGAGCACAATGTAATCAGCGTGCTGCTTGTTGACGATATTCCAGAAACTCGCGAAAACATTAAGAAGCTCCTGGCTTTTGAAGATCAGGAATTTCGGGTTGTTGGTTCAGTCGGCACTGGTCGCGAAGCCATCAAATCCGCCCTCGAATTCCACCCCGACATTATCATTATGGACATCAATATGCCGGATATGGACGGCATTCAGGCTACCAACGAAATCACCAAGTTGGTGCCTTCATCAGCAGTCATTATGATGTCGGTACAGACCGATGCTGATTACCTCAAAAAGGCGATGCAGGCCGGTGCGCGATACTTCTTAAGCAAACCGGTTGCGCCCGATGAACTTTACGGCACTATTCGCGAAGTTTATAAGAACCATGCCCCCTTCCGGATGCAGGCGCAGGCCATGACGATGCCGGTAGACGCGCCTGTTCGCAAAGCTGCCGCAATCACTGAAGAAGGCACCCGTGCAGGCCATGTCATCGTGGTCTACAGCCCCCAGGGTGGCGCGGGGGTTACCACTATCGCTACGAATCTTGCCAGCGGCTTGATGAAGAAGAACATCAAAGTACTGCTGATTGACGCCGATGTTCAATTCGGTGATGTTGGGGTATTTCTTAAACTGCAATCTCAATCAACGTTGGTTGATTTAATCCCTAAAGTTGAAGACTTGGACACCGATTTCTTCGACAGCGTGGTTTCCACCCACGAAAGTGGATTAAAAGTACTGCTTGGCCCCACACGCCCGGAATTTGCAGAGGAAGTTGAGAGCAGCCCAACGGCGATTTCCCGCATCATCGAAAAAATCGCGAGTGGCTACGATTTCATTGTGGTAGATACTAGCCGTCGCGTTGACGAACTGCTGCTTTCGCTTACCGATATTGCCGACAAAGTAGTGCTGGTTTCTACCCCTACTCTTTCTGGCGTAAAGAATGTAAAGTTTGTACTCGATCTGTTCGATAAAATGAGCTACGCGCCCGATAAAACAATTTTCGTGCTAAATCGGGTTGAAGACGACCGCAACCGCAACCGCGTCACTATTGCCAGCGATGCTATTGAACGTCACCTAAAGCGCAAAATCGAAGCCAAAATTCCAGACAACGAGCCGGTCATCCTCTCCGCGGTGAATCGCGGCGTGCCCGTTGTCGCCAACCAGCGTGACCGCATGAAGCCGCCGATCAAAGAGTTGATGGATCTTTCAGATTATGTGTTTAACAAGCTGATGGCTGCTAACACCGATGATGAAGAGGGAAAATCACCCCAGAATTCACAGAAGAAAAGTGGTATCGGGCTGCGCTTAGGTAAGGGTTAAGAGCGTATTGCGGCGCCATTGCTGTTTATCGTATGAATGTAGGCACAAGCCTTCCTAAAGGGAGAAATAACCCATGTCATTGCTAAACCGTATACAAAAGGGTGGCGGCGGAAATGGGGGAGAACAATCACAAAATCGAGGCGGCGCTGCTGGCGCTGGCGATGCTGGTCAGGGAGATGATCCCTCGCGTTTAGCCGCTATGCGTTCGCGGCAGGCTGCCGTTGCGGGGCGGCCCGGTGCGCGCAGCGATAACAGTTATATGGATCTCAAGTCTCGCGTTCAGGGGCGTTTGCTGACCGAGATTGACCAATCAATGGATCTTTCGCGCAAAACTGAAGTGCGCGCCCATATTCAGGAACTTTTCAACGCCATTCTGGCTGAAGAAAGCATGGTTCTTGCCCGTGCTGAGCGCGAACGCCTTTTTGAGCAAATTGTCGCGGAAATTCTTGGCTTCGGCCCTCTGGAAATACTTCTGGCAGATGACAGCATCACCGAAATTATGGTGAACGGCCCCAAGAATGTCTTTATCGAGCGCAAAGGCGTGATCACTCGCGCAAATATCAGCTTTGAAGACGATGAGCATGTACTGCGTATTCTGGATCGTATCGTTGCCCCTCTGGGACGACGCATTGACGAAAGCCAGCCGATGGTGGACGCGCGCTTGCCAGACGGCTCACGCGTAAACGCCATTATTCGCCCGGTTTCACTGGTTGGCCCTACCGTGACCATCCGTAAATTCTTCAAAAAACCGCTTACCGTTGAAGACCTGATCCGTTTTGGTTCAATCAGCAAAGAAATTGTTGAATTTATGCGCGCCTGTATCATCGCGCGCTTGAATTTTATCGTTTCTGGCGGTACTGGTTCGGGTAAAACAACGTTACTGAATGTACTTTCCAGCTTTATTCCAAACGATGAGCGCATTGTTACCATCGAAAATGCGGCCGAGTTACAACTTCGGCAGGAACACGTGGTCACGCTGGAAAGCCGCCCACCTAACATTGAAGGCAAGGGTCAAATCACTATTCAAGATTTGGTAGTGAACTCCCTGCGTATGCGCCCAGATCGTATCGTCGTCGGCGAGTGCCGTTCTGGCGAAGCGCTGGACATGCTTCAGGCGATGAATACTGGTCACGACGGTTCATTAACCACTTTGCACTCTAACAGCCCGCGCGACACGATTGCCCGTCTCGAAGTTATGTGCCTCATGGCAGGTATGGACTTGCCGGTGCGTGCTATTCGTGAGCAAATCGCCAGCGCGGTAGACGGTGTTTGCCATCAGGAACGTTTGCGCGATGGCTCTCGTAAAGTGGTCAAGATCACCGAAGTGCAGGGCATGGAAGGCGATATGATCACCATGTCCGATATTTTTGAGTACGAGCAAACTGGCGTTGAAGGCGGGAAAATTGTTGGACGTATCCGCCCCACCGGCATCCGTCCGAAGTTTACAGATCGCATCGAAGCCTCAGGCATTTACCTGCCGCCGTCAGTTTTTGGCGTTGGCCGTACTTACTAGACCGATTGGAGATTAACGCGCCATGTCGGGAACTCAACTCATCATTGTTGGCATTGCCGTTATTGCAGTGGTTGTCCTCGTTTTATGGGGCATCTACAGCGTTCGTACCGAAAAAGACATCATTGAAGAACGCTTAGGCCGCTATGAAGAAGGTCAGCAATTTACGCTTGACCTGAGTGATGATGACGAAGCTAAGGAAGAATCTAGCCGGCGCAGCGTGATCAGGGATCGCCTGGATAAGATTGTTGCCAACAAACCTTTTGCCCAACGTTGGCGTACTGCGCTTTCCCGCGCCGACTTGAAATTGACGGTGGCTGAATACGCGGCGCTGCATGTTATTAGCATGTTTGCCTTTTTCTTTATCGGCTACTTCGTCCTGTTCGGCCAACAAATTGTGATGGGCATCCTCTCTGGGTTTGTGGGCTTTTTCTTCCCCCGCATCGTAGTTTCGCGGAAAATTCAGAGCCGGTTGATCAGATTTGAAAACCAGCTTCCCGATACGCTTGGCTTGTGGGTAAACGCGCTGCGTTCCGGCTACAGCGTGCTTCAATCTATGGAAGCCATCTCCCGTGACGCGCCAGATCCAACATCAGCCGAATTCAAGCGTGTTGTGCAGGAAGTTCAGCTAGGTATCGATCAGGAAGATGCGCTGGCTCATATGCTGAATCGCGTTGAAAGTGACGACCTCGACCTGGTAATCACGGCAGTGAATATCCAGCGCGAAGTCGGTGGTAATCTCGCGGAAATTCTGGACGTGATCGGGCATACCATCCGTGAGCGCATAAAGCTAAAGGGTGAAATTCGTGTGCTGACTGCCCAGGGGCGTATAACCGGATACCTGATCAGCGGTTTGCCGATCATCCTGGCGCTGTTTCTTTACACTATTAACCCAAGCTATATGTCAAATCTGTTTGAAAATCGCGCTTGTGGCTGGCCTATGCTTGGCATCGGTTTAGCGCTGATCGGTATCGGTATGGCGATTATTCAAAAGATTGTTGATATCGAAATCTAGGGGTATACCGCGATGGATCCCGTTCTCGTACTGGTTATTGCTGTTGTCATCATGGTGGTTGTAGTTATGCTTGTCTATATGGGCATGCGCGATGATCGCGGGCGCGATCCCCTTCAGGAACGCCTTGCTCAATACGATGACAAAGAACTGCCCGCCTCGCTGGAAGAAATCGAGCTTTCGCTATCATTCCGTGACCGTATCATCGTACCTACGATGCGCAAAGTTGCGGAAATTACCACCAAATTCACGCCGCAAAAGCAAATTGAAGACACTCGCCACAAACTTGAACTCGCCGGTATGACTATGGAACCTGGCGCGTTCTTTGGGATGCGGATCGCGCTGACCATCGTGCTTACTTTGCTTGGTTTTATCATCTTCTTCCTGAACTCTCCCAACACGCCAAAGACCACCGCGCTGCTGTACACCCTGGGTTTTGCGGCGTTGGGGTATTTTTTCCCGCAGCTATGGCTTTCTAGTCGCATCTCTCGCCGCCAGAACAACATCATCAAGGCGCTGCCAGACGCGCTCGACCTGCTGGTAATCTGCGTTGAAGCGGGTCTGGGTTTTGATATGGCGATGGGGAAAGTTTACGAAAAGTGGGATAACGACCTCTCGATCGCTTTTGGCCGCGTGCTGCGCGAGATTCAATTGGGTAAGATTCGGCGTGAAGCGCTGCGAGATATGGCGCGCCGCATGGATGTGCCAGACGTAACGGCGTTCGTAGCGGCTATTATTCAGGCTGACCAACTTGGCGTCAGTATGTCGAAGATTCTTCGCGTTCAATCTGATCAGATGCGTACCAAACGCCGCCAGCGCGCGCAGGAAAAAGCCCATCAAGCCCCGGTTAAAATGATGATCCCGATGGTGTTTCTCATCTTCCCGTCACTATGGATCGTGCTGCTGGGGCCATCTCTGATCATTCTGATGAACAGCCAGGAAGCGAACGCCGTCTTTTAAAATGAGGCTTGTGAGCGGCGCGTTATGAGTGAATTTTCAGCGGAAGCCCGGCCAACTACCGGGCTTTTTTCATCGGAAAACCGGCAAATCAAGCTGCTTCGCGGGCTGTGGTCAGCTGCGCTCGACCTGCTATACCCGCCGCGATGTGGCGTATGTAACCGCATTGACACCCATTTATGCCCACGCTGCACAGCAATTATTGCAGAATACGGGGAACCGATTGAACGCGATTTGCCAGAAAATTTAACAGCTTCCTATGCCACCGCGCTGCATGAAGGTGGGGTGCGTTCGGTGGTCTTAGCTTTGAAAGAGGATCGCCACGAGTCATTGGTGGCGGCCTTAGGCGAACGCTTACTGTTCACGTTCAACCAGCTAAAGTGGCCGATTAGCTGTATTGTGCCGGTGCCGCTTCATTCAAGCCGCCTTCACGAGCGTGGCTATAACCAATCGGCGCTGCTGGCAGGCTATCTGGGCAAAAAATTAGCCTATCCTGTTTACACGGAAGCCATCATCCGTGTTCGGGATACACAACATCAGGTTGGGCTGTCTGGTGATGAGCGTCGGATGAATGTTCAAAAAGCATTTCAGGCGAATCCCACCCTAATTGCCGATCACGCGGTATTATTAATTGACGATGTGTTTACCACCGGGGCAACGCTGCAAGCATGTGCCGAAGCAGTGCTGAAAGCCGGGGCAGCGCAGGCTTTTGGTCTCACAGTAACCGCAGCAGATGTATAGGATTGTGCTGCAACCAGGAGCTACGTCATGGAAATCCAAATCTATAGCAACAACCTCCGCCTTACTGATCAAGTTGAAGAGTTCGCCCATAAAAAGCTCGAAAAGCTGGGACGCTACCTGCCCAAAATTTCTGAGGCCCGGCTTGAGCTTAACCGCGAACACACCCGACGCGGTGAAGACATTATCGCTGCACAGATCACCGTTCGCCATGAACGCGGCGCGATTTTACGTTCAGAGGAGCGTTATCCCGCAGATCCGCAAACTGCTATTAACCTCGCGTTGGATAAGATGTATAAGCAGATTGCCCGCTTCAAGAGCAAGCGTAATCCCAAGGGGAGGGAAAAATTCAGCGCATCACTCGAAGAATTGAATCTCGCTGAAGAACTACCATTAGAAGGCAGCAACAGCACTGAAATCCAGTACGCTGCCATCGAAGAGGCGTCAAGCGATCATGCGGTAGTCCGGCGGAAAGAAATCGTGCTTACTCCAATGAGCGAAGAGGAAGCTGTTGAGCAGATGGAGCTTCTGGGGCATACGTTCTTCCTGTTCCAGGAGGCTAACACGCAGGAAACGGCAGTCGTATACCGGCGGCATGATGGCAGCTATGGCATCTTGAAGCCCACAATATAAGTAAACAGGTGGCGGGCGATTTGTACCAGGATCGCCCGCCTTTTTATTTCTGTACTGCCGACGCGCTTTGCCACAACTTTCGCAGCGTCAGATATTTCTTGAGTTCATACCAGCTCATCAGGCAGCTTAAACGCAGCCCATGCAAGCCATCTTGATAGCCCCGCAGGGTGACAAAACGCCACCAAAAATGGCGCAGCGGCTGCAAAACATAATTCTGTGGCTTTGGGCGAATCCCCTTCTCATGAAGAATTTTCGCCTCGAAGGCTGTATAGCGGCGCTGCTTATCAGCAAATTGCTGACTGTGTTCATAGTTATAATGCAACAGCGGATTTTTTAGGGTTCCCTCCAGCCCATCCAGAATAACGACCTCATGCACGCGCTTTAAGGGGTCATAATGCGCCTTCCCCACTTTTAACAAGCGCGTCTGATAATCTGGATACCACCCCGCCCCCAGCGTCAGTTTACCGAAAATATAGTTGTGCCTGGGTATTCTGAAGCCGGCATATCCTTCACGATCCATGTTCTCACGCACTTCAGCGGCAAGCTCTGGCGTAATTCGCTCATCAGCGTCAACGAACAACACCCAGCCCTCAGTCACATTAGAAAGCGCCGCATTCCGCTGTTGAGCATAATCTTCAAACGGGTTTTGAATAACTACCGCGCCCGCAGCCTTTGCCAGTTCAACGGTGTGATCCGTGCTGAAGGAATCGAACACGATAATGGCATCAGCAGCGGCCGCGCTTTCGATACATGCTGTAATATGTTTTTCTTCATTATGGGTCAGAATAATGACGGTTAATTCAGGCATTTTGCGCCAACGAAATCACTTCCTGATAAGCCTCGGCCAATGCGGCGGCATCAGCGGTATTGCGATCCAATTTTCGCAACTGGCGTTTCATACCAACCACAATGAGTTTCTTCGCTACAAAAAACTTCCATGCCGGGTAGAACGTTTTAAACAACTGCAAGCGGCTAGTCCATAGGCGCACCACCGTTTGCGGTTTCGCCTGACCGGTGCTTTGCCCACTTAAATGAGTCACATGGGCTTGCGGCACACACATAACCTTATATCCAGCCTGATGAATTCGCCAC
Organism: Chloroflexi bacterium OLB15; assembly: GCA_001567085.1. Lineage (GTDB taxonomy): Bacteria > Chloroflexota > Anaerolineae > Aggregatilineales > Phototrophicaceae > Flexifilum. The sequence continues at coordinate 16,473 of LMZS01000021.1, read as the reverse complement.
GCCCAATCAATTTCCTCGCAAAACATGAAATAGCGCTCATCAAACAGCCCGGTGGCCTGTACCGTTTCACGACGAAGCATCATCGTCGCGCCCAACACAAAATCAACCTCAAACGGCTTACCTACCGCATATTGTTCGCGCGGGTAGCGTCCATTCAAGCGGCTTTCATAAAATCTGCCGGGAACCGGAAATAACTCTGCCCACAGTTGAAAAAGACCGGGAAAAGCAAAAGCGCCATGCTGAAAGCTGCCATCTTCATAAGCGAGTTGAGCGCCAACCAGCCCTAACTGTTCATCGCTCATCAGGGCATGAAACAGGGCTTTTGTCGCGCCGGATTGGGTTATGGTATCTGGGTTTAATAAGTAAACCGCGCGGGGCAGCGTTGAAACATCAACCGGATCGCCGCTATCAAAGCCAATCTCACGCAGCGCCAGATTATTCGCTTTTACAAAACCAAGATTGGTTTTACTGGAGATCAGTTGCACATCCTGAAAAGCGTTAATGACCGCTTCCGAAGTGCCATCTGACGAGGCGTTATCAACTACATAAATTGCGCTGCTTAGCCCGCTGTCCGCCAGATCATCCGTCAGGCTGCGCAGCGCCTGTAAGGTCAGTTCACGGGTATTCCAGGAAACAATGACCGTTACAAGGTCAAGTGAAGTCATGGCCTCGCAAGCGTGGCAAAATCAATGCCAGTGCTTTCCAATACAGATGTCCAGTTCTCAAGCGCTTCAGCATCAATTTCACTGATCGCATCCGCCCTAAACAGCGTTTCCAGCCAATCGCCCGTTTCGAGCGCGACTAACCCGGTTTGGACAGCTTCACGATCACCTAAGGGCACCTGTGCTGATGCGACCAGAATGCCGTAAGGAACATTGATAGTATCGTCCAACACCTCAATATTGCGGCGGCGACCCGGCTGCACATTCGCAAAATAGGCAGCGCTTACCCCTGCTGCCTGGCAATCCCCTTGATCTACAGCTTCAAGCAGCGCGTCCATATCTTCAAAATCGTTTACAGTTTCAAGGTCAGTGGTCGGATCAACGCCATTTGACTGCATCAGCAGTGAAGGCAGCAGCCAGGTCATGCGATCAGCATATGAAATACGGCAAAATGCAGAATCGGCTAGCCCGCGCATGCTGTTAATACCAGACCCATCATTCACGATGATCTGTATCGTTTCGCCAAAAGGCTCATCGCTGTCACGTTCCAGTTGCAGCAAATCGTAACCACACTCCAGCGCGTTGATCGTGGCATAAGCCACGCCATCCAGCCAGGCAAGCACCGGAGCGCCAGAGGCGGTATCACAAACTTCGCGGACGGCATCTGCCGAAGATTCTACAAGTTCAACTTCAAAGGTTAAACCAAGCTGCTCGTTCAGCATCGTTTGCAGCTCTTCAGCCGCGCTGCCTAATGCCGAAACACGGGCATCTTCAGGCTGCACAATCAGCATCCGAATCGGGCTGTCAGCCGATCCGGGCACAGGGGTCGCTGTTAGCGCAGGAAGCGGCGTTGAGCGCGGGGTATACGTCGCTGTAGGTTGTGCTGTAGGGCCGCCCGCCCCACCACGACGGCATCCAGCTAACACCATTATTGAAAGCAGCGCCAGAAACAGGCTTGTGATTAAAAACCGCCGGCGAATAGCACACCTTCCTTGACGATAGGCAGCGACAAGAAGTAGAAGCCAATATCCCAATCGTAATGGCATTTTTCTCGCTGAACAATTCAGGCTGCCTTAATTGTCAGACTATCCTTCGGCAGGATCGACCAGCAGAATGCTGCGCGGCCCAACATGCGCGTTCAAATCAGTGAGTCCAACATCCTCATGGATCAAGCCTGCCCAGCAATTTTGCGGGTTGCGCGCCTCGATTTCACTCATACGCACTGCGCCCCACACCACCACTCGCGCGCCAGGCGGCAGATAATAATAGGTGATATTCTCATCCAGCGGATCGGTTACCTGAGCTAAATCATCATCCGTACCCAATCGCCAGCGCCAGGGATAATCGCTGGCAGCAGTATCACAGTCAATCCCTACACGCCAGGCGCCAGATTCATCTGATTCGCCAAAAGTGGCTGCTCGCTGCGTCCAATCAAACACAGTCCCCGGCGGGGAGCCGTGCGTGCGGATGGGAATCGCGCTGTAATTTTCCACAGTCAGTTGAAAAACGAGCATGTCGCCTACAGGCATGGTAATCGAATTTGTTGAAAGCCCCTGTGGGTCTTGTGGGCGCTGGATCAACTCTCCGCGCTGCTCTGCCGTTGAATAATATGCGTCATCATAGGGCTGCGCCTCAAAAACCACTGTGGCGCCGCTTGGTTGTGGCACAATCTGAGCTAGTGGCTTGCCTCCGTTTTCGATGGTTATGGTGGCTGTGCGTTCTACACGCTGCCCTACGGTATCCTGCGCAAGCGCGATCAGCGTATATTCGCCATCGGCTGGCGGATCTGCTCCGAGATCAACGCCGCCATCATAGTCATACAGGTGGCGCAGCGTCGGCAAATCTGGGTTTAGCCCTTCCAGCCGCTCAGGGATGTAAATCGGCTCAATGCCATCGCGCACAAGATACACCTGCAAATCAGCATCTTTGTTCAAGCCAACATTGATTGCGGTACGATCGCTAATGCCGTCCTGATTCGGCGTAAACACATCTGGATAAACGGTAAATTCAGGGATTTCAGGCAGCATCGCCTCGCCATCTTCCAGCACTAATTCCCCGCTTAGCTCCTGCGTTTCGCCACCCTCGCCGTTCGCCACCAACCGCCATGTATACGTGCCGTCCGGCATCAAGCGACGAAGCACTTCGCCCTGTATCGTCTCGCCTTCGTTAACGTAGCCATCTACTACGCCGCTGAATAAAACGCTGTAATCGCCCGCTGTACGCGGCTCATTCTGACGATAATAAAAAACTCTACCGTCCTCATTTTCAAAAGAGAGGGTTATATCGGCCGCCCGCGAAAGCGCGTACTCAAGCAGCGTAATATCATCAATACCATCGGCATTCGGGGAGATCGTAGCAGGGGCAAAGGCAGCATTCAGCAGCAACTGTTGAGGCGGTTTCACCACCACAAGCCCAATCGCCACCACAACGATAAGCGCAACCAGCGCCGCGCCAACCACCCATTTCCACGACAGTTTCATGAATGCCCTTTCATATTCTTTCGGCTTTCAGCTTCTCTACAAAAGAAAGGCTGGCCATAAGGGGTTCAGCAGGTTCAAGATACATTTATCATCAAGTTAGTCTAAACAACCGTCAATCCGATCACCAGAGGCAACCCGCAACTTTTACCATCTCTCCCCCTGCGTTAAAATGATGACTCCACTACGCATCCAAACTTTAAGAAAGCGAACAGGTTGGCCAATTCTCCCGGCATCCATGATTTTCAGGAAATAGAAGAAGCTCAGCCAGATAGCGAAGGTTATCTGGTGCGTCCATTGGTTCCCCAACGTGGGCTGGTTGCATTCCCCGCTATTGTTTCGCCGCTGGCGCTGGATACTCCGGGCGCGGCTGAAGCCGTATCTGCTGCGCTGCAAGCCCACCAAAGCGTGATCGTCACCGCGCTGCACGATTCCGAATTTACAGGTAAAACTCTCGCGCTGGAAGATGTGTTTAGCATCGGCGTCGAAGTTGCGCCGGGACGTATTTTACATATGCCCAATGGATCCCAAACGGCATTGGGTCAGGGGCGGCGGCGTGTAGAAATTGCCTCGATTGAGCCACATGCCGGTTACTGGCTGGCACGCGCGCGGGTGATTGAAGATGCTCCGGTCAAATCACGCAAAATTCGGGCAACAATGCAGGTCATCTCTAATCTGTTTAAGAAAATAGCCGACCTCAACGAGAATATCCCTGATGAGGTGCTGTTTTATATCCTCAATGCCGATACACCCGGCCAGCTTGCCGATCTCGTGATCGCATCGCTCACGCTGCCGATAGAAGAGCGCCAGCGCCTTCTGGAAATGTTCGATCAGGTTGAGCGGCTCGATGAAGTTGGCAAATTACTGGGCGAAGAATTAAAGGTTCTGGAGCTAAGAGACGAAATTTCCGGTCAACTTCAGCAGGAAATGGATCGCACCCAGCGCGAGTTATATCTCCGCGAGCAACTGCGCATCATTCAGGGCGAGTTGGGCGAAGATGATCCATTTCAAGCGGAGCTAACTGAAGTTACCCGGCAAATTGAACAGGCGAACATGCCTCCAGAAGTACACAGCAAGGCGATGAAAGAGCTTGTGCGGCTGAATATGATGTCGCCACTCGCCCCGGAAGTAGGTATTGTACGCACCTATATTGACTGGCTGACCAGCATCCCCTGGGCGAAACAAACCACAGACCAGCTAGATGTAAAAGCTGCAGCTGAAATTCTTGAACGCGAGCATTACGGACTCGCAAAAATAAAAGATCGCATCCTGGAATATATCGCCGTGCTGCGCTTAGCCGCCGAGAAAATGCACAGCCCGATTCTCTGCTTTGTCGGGCCGCCCGGCGTTGGCAAAACATCATTAGGCAAAAGCATCGCCGCAGCATTGGGGCGCGAATTTGTGCGCGTCAGCTTAGGCGGTGTGCGCGACGAAGCGGAAATACGGGGTCACCGCCGCACATATATCGGCGCGCTGCCCGGCAGAATCGTTCAAACCATGCGCCGTGCCGGAACCATCAACCCGGTATTTATGCTTGATGAAATTGACAAGTTGGGCACCGACTTTCGCGGCGATCCGTCGTCGGCGCTGCTGGAAATTCTGGATCCAGAGCAAAATCACGCGTTTTCAGATCATTATCTGGAAGTGCCATACGATCTTTCCAAAGTGCTATTTATCACTACCGCCAACGATCTTGATCCGCTGCCCCCCGCCCTACTTGATCGTCTGGAAGTGATCGAGTTCACGAGCTATACCGATGAAGAAAAATTGACCATCGCCCAACGCTTTCTAATCCCTCGCGAATTAGAAGCCAACGGCGTAAGTAACCTCGGCCTGTCATTTGAAAGTTCAGCGCTCAACGCCCTGATCCACGAATACACCTATGAGGCTGGCGTTCGCAACCTTGATCGTGAAATTGCCAATGTCGCCCGGAAAATTGCGCGGCAGGTAACCGAAGAAAAACCGTATCCACGCCGAATCACGGCCAAGCAGGTTTACAAGCTGCTCGGCCCCGCGCCCTTTGATGACATGCGCGCTAATGACACCGACAGCATCGGCGTGGCAACCGGGCTGGCATGGACGCCATTCGGGGGAGATGTGCTCACCATTGAAGTATCAGTGCTGGCGGGTAAAGGCACGCTGCTCTTAACCGGTTCATTAGGCGAAGTGATGCAGGAATCTGCACAGGCAGCATTAAGTTACATGCGTAACCGGGCTGAAGAATTCAACGTACCAAACGATGATTTCGACTATTTCGATGTCCATGTGCATGTGCCTGAAGGCGCTGTTCCCAAAGATGGCCCTTCGGCAGGGGTAACACTGGCGGCAGCCTTAATCTCCGCCTTTACCGAGCGTAAAGTGCGCAGCGATTTTGCGATGACTGGCGAAATCACGCTGCGCGGTAAAATATTGCCAGTGGGAGGCATCAAGGAAAAAGTATTGGCTGCCCGGCGGGCGCGCATCAAGAAAGTGATCATTCCGCGCCAGAACGAACGCGACCTTGAAGAACTTCCCAAAGCAGTCTTGCGCGAGCTTCAAATCACACTTGTAGACGACATGCAGCAGGTTCTTGATTCCGTGTTGATGGAAACGCCAGCAGAACGGCGGCTGGATCGGCTGCGAAAAGAACGTGACGAGAAAGAAGACAAAGACGAGGAGTGATCCCGAATGGAAATCTCCGCTGAAGACATCAGCCTTTACATTAAAGCCGGTCGCAGCACGACGCTTGAATGGTTAGCGGAAGGCTCATCGCTGGATACCATCGCCAGCGTGCTCACCGGCATGGCCAATAATCAGGGCGGGCTGCTGCTGATTGGCGTAGTTGGGCCTTCACCGGCGATCATTGGCGTGAAAGATCAAAACAATGTGGCTGATCGCGTCGTACAGGCCGCATTAGCCATTGAGCCTCGCCTAATCATTCCGTACCCGCAAATTGTGCGCTTGAATGATCGCCCCCTAATAGTCACTCACATTCCGCGCGGGATGCCTCATGTTTACAGCTATGATGGCCGTTTCCTGGTGCGGCAAGAGACTGAAAATAAGGCGCTGGCGCCGCGCGATTTGCGGCGTATGTTCATTGAACGTGGCGATCTCAGCTTTGAAACCGAAGCTGCTGCCCGTGCCAGCCTTGATGATTTAGATTGGGAGAAGGCTACTGCGTATGCCCGCCATTTGGGCGTTGCCAATGAAAGCGGCGTCGAAAATACGTTATTACGGCGCGGATGCCTGAATGACCAAACTGGTCGCATGCGCCCTACCCACGCAGGCTTACTGTTGTTTGGCAAAGACCCCGGTCGCTTTATCCGCAGCGCTGAAATTACAGCGGCGCGCTTCAATGACGATACCATGTCGGATCGGTTCATCAAGCAGGATATCATCGGCACGATCCCCGATCAACTGGAGCGTACAGAGGCGTTTTTACGCGATCATTTACGTAAAGGCGTTTCTATCAGCTACAGCATGGCGCGCAGCGAGCAATATGAGGTACCGTTAGAGGCAGCCCGTGAACTCGTTGTCAACGCAGTTGCCCACCGCGATTACAGCATTGAAGGTGACTGTGTTCACTTGAACCTATATCGCAACCGCATGGAAGTGATCAGCCCCGGCGGGTTGCCCGGCCCAATTACGCTGGACAACATGAAGGATGAGCGCTTCTCACGCAATCCAGCCATCGTGCAGGTGCTTTCAGACATGCACTATATTGAGCGATTGGGGTATGGCGTTAATCGCGTCTTCTCGCTCATGCGTGAGCGCAGCCTGCGCGCGCCGCAATTTGAAGACACGCCCAGTATGTTCAAAGCGGTGCTGTTCAACCAGTACGAGCCTAATCAGGCTGAGCTGCATGCCGAAACCCCGTCGCTTTCAGAGTTTCAGGGCATGTATAAGGGGCAGGCCATCAACCCACGTCAGGAATCTGCGCTGGTATTCCTGCATACTGGCAATACTCGCATCACCAACAAAGACCTTCAGGCGCAATACCCTGACGTTCACGCCGAAACCATCCGCCGCGACCTTGCTGATCTGGTCAATCGGAATGTGCTTAAGAAACTGGGTGAAAAAACGCGGATCGTATTACGTACTGCGGCCTGAATAAATACTGTTTCACCCTACCCTACAAATTGCCAACGATATAAGGGTGAATCGCGCGGACTATAGAATGCAAAAAAGCTTCATGGTATGCTTTCGCGCGAAAAAACGCTGGAAAAGAATGCATGACTTATCCAAAAATTCGACTCGTTGCCCTGACCGCTATCTTTATCATCGCGGCGGCCTGCGATAGCCTAACCCCACCAACGCCAACAATAGCGCCAACTGACGTTCCTACCGAAACATCTTTGCCTAGCGATACCCCCACTCCTTCGGCAACCTATACCCCCACCGAAACACCAACAGCTACGCTTACGCCAAGCATTACGCCAACTGAAACACCTATCCCAACGGCCACAAATACGCCCCACCCAACTACCAATTTCATTTACGACAATTGGGATTTTGTACCTGCGCCAGCGAATATCGCCTCAACGCTCGCCAACAGCGCGATATTGGCATTTATTAATACCAACAATCGCGCCCCTTCCGTGAATGCGCTTACGCCTCAGCCCGGCAACAACATCTCAACGCTGTACTACATTTCGCCCAGCGGCGGCACACCGATCTCGATCCTCGAAATGACCGCCCAGACCGGTGACCAAATCTGGGTAGCTTCTACAGGCACAGCTATCGCCTATATCCGCTCAGAAAACAATGCTTCAGTAGACGGCCTCTATGTTGTTGATTTGACGCTGCCTACGCCGATTCGCGGGCGTATATTGCCGGTAACATCGCTGGTACAGCGCGGCATTTTCAGCGAACCGTCATGGTCTCCAGACGGTTCACGGTTAGCCCTCGCTATGGACAGCGGCTACGATCTCGATATTTTCACAGTTGGGCGTGATGGCGCGCTGCCAACCAACATGACCCAGAACGGCAGTTTCGATTTCTGGCCTGCATGGTCGCCAGACGGTCAATTCCTGTCCTTCGTCAGCGACCGCGCGGTTTGCCCAACATGGGCGCCGGGAGTTGAAGGCACATGTGACGGCACCAATACGCCCACACCAACAGGCGGATATGTCTACGTTATGGATGTTGCCAGCGGGCAGGTGCAGCAGATTAGCCAGCAGTGGGTAACTGAACCGCCAACATGGGTAAACCCGCGTCAAATCTCATACGCCAGCGGCGACCCCGCATTCGGCGATCCTGAACGCACGCTCTGGATTGCAGACGTGTTCACAGGTGAAACTCGCGAACTCAGGCTGTCGCAAAATAACGACGCGATCAAACTTTCTGAAGTGTGGTCGCCTAACGGCAATCAGGCTATTTATCAAGCCGCATCTACCGAAACAGCGATTGTCTTAGCCAATCTGGATGGCACGCTGGTTGGTCGGGATGATGACTTAAATTTCACACGTTACGGCATGTGGGCTGATTGGTCACCGGGGGGTGATGCTATTGCCATCGGTGGCATCGGTGGTCAATGCCCGCATGGCGTAATCGTGGTCAACAGCCAGTTTGGCACAATCGCGCGAGGAAACCCGCCGCCCAGTATGTGCGAGCCGCAGTTTTCACCTAACGGTTCGCTGCTGGCGTTTACCGGCGTAAATCCCCGCATTGATGGGCGCGTTGATATCTACGTCGCCAATGCTAATGGCTTTGGCGGCGTAAATCTAACTGCAAATTTGCGCGGCACTATTCGCCTGCTCGGTTGGATTGGCGGCTAAACTCAAAAACGAGACTTCCGCCTTACCGGGCAAGGTGTGTATCGTGACCCATTTTGCCCGCCATTCGTATCTATCTGGCGCGTTTCAGCGCTTATGCCAGTTACAAACTTACAGTTTGCGGCATAATCTGTTCAAAATGCCGTTTTTTTCGTGGGCATACTTAACGCCAAAAGGTGGATAACGATGGCAGAACAGCTTCAGGAAAAAGTCGCAGTGGTAACAGGTGCAAGCCGGGGTATCGGGCGGGGTATTGCGCTGGAATTGGCATCACGCGGCGCAACAGTAGTCGTCAATTATCAGAAAAGCGCTGATGCTGCCAATGCGCTGGTCGCTGAAATTGAAGGCGCTGGCGGCAAGGCGCTGGCGGTTCAAGCTGACGTGAGCACTGAAGAAGGCGCCAACGCGCTGATCAAGGCGGCTATAGATGCTTACGGCAAAATTGACATTCTGGTGAATAATGCTGGCACCACGCGCGATAACGTGATCATGCTGATGAGCGCTGAAGATTTCGACACGGTGATTGATACCAACCTACGCAGCACATGGCTATGCTCAAAAGCAGCAGTACGCGCCATGATGCGCAAACGTTATGGGCGCATCGTCAATATCACCAGTATCAGCGGCATCATGGGCAACGGCGGGCAAACCAACTACAGCGCCAGCAAAGCAGGCATCATCGGCCTGACCAAAGCATTAGCGCGTGAAGTTTCCTCGCGAAATGTGACCGTGAACGCAGTTGCGCCGGGTTTTGTGCTCACCGACCTGACGGCTAATTTGCCTGAAGATATCACGGCCAAGCTCAATGAAAATATTCCACTTGGCCGCTGGGGCAGCATCGAAGATGTTGCTAAAGCGACAGCGTTCCTCGTTTCAGATGAAGCCAGCTATATCACCGGCCATGTGCTGGTGGTTGATGGCGGTCTGGCAATGTAAGGGGAGAAATTAACATGGCGACGCTCTTCTCAAAAATTGTGCACGGCGAAATCCCCGCCGATATCGTCTATCAGGATGAAATGGTCACCGCTTTCAAAGACATCAACCCGATTGCGCCGGTGCATATTCTGATCGTGCCAAATAAAGAAATTGCCACCGTAAACGATGTCGCACCCGAAGATGAGCAAATGCTCGGTCATATGTTCGTGGTTGCTCGCCAGGTTGCGCGAGATTTGAACATTGATCAAAGTGGCTACAGGCTGTTAATCAACTGTCGCGGCGATGCAGGGCAGGAAGTATTTCACTTACATATGCATCTGCTGGGCGGGCGAAAGCTTGGGCCGATGCTGGCAAAATAATAAAAACGGGGCGCATAAGCGCCCCTGCTTTATCTTCCCACCAGCATTTGGCTGTACATTTCACCGCCCGCATAATTTTGCAGCAATCCGGCTAAATCCTGCATCGCTGCTTCTACGTCCTGTCGCGCGCGGGTGTGATGCGCTTCAACCGTGACGATAATGTCTGTAGTATGCTCACGGGCGGCACTCTGGTCGCTCTGCCGCCAGCACCAGCGTCTCGCAAATGCCAGCCCAACCTCATCAGAAAAGATCACCTCACCCATATCAGGGTGAACGACCTCATCCGTACCGAGATTAGTAAACCGTTCTGAACCATCCGCAAAGTGGACAAGGATAGTTCCTGTCGCCGCGCGCCGATCCACAATCGCAATGGGTATCGCATAGCGTATGCTGATTAAATTACCGATATCCACCAGCATATTGATGCTGGGAATATCCCCCTGCTTGGTTAACCGGCGTAAAAGTGCCTCGCAAGCGCTGCGTATCTGCGTAGGATCAACCCCAAAACTGCGAAACACGCTTCGCCACGCCGCCAGCGACTCGATCCGGCTTAAAGGGGTATCACCGATACGTTGCAGCACCTTACGCTGCTCATCCTGATATAGCGCCAACACTTCCGGTGGCGTTTGCCTATTTCTGATCCCATTTGCAACAATAATCCCGCCTGCAAGATCGGGGTAACGCGTAAGAATATCTGAATGATATTGAAATGGCGGTATCTCCATTAACTGCCCGCTTCAATCGTCACTTCCGGCGTAGCCTCGGCATCTTCAGTCACTTCAGCAGTTGGCTCAGCCTCTATAGCTGCTTCTGCTTCCTCAGTGGCCTCAGGCGTGGCTTCAGCAGTTGCTTCAGCTTCCAGCTCATCACGATCTGGGCGAACAAGGTTACTCAATGCGCGATCTACTGCTGCAATTACGGCTTCTGGATCGGTCACTACCGCATTATCATCGCCACCAGTCAACAGCACGCCATTGATCACCGCAGCAGGCGGTGTGGTAAAGCCAAGTAACGCGCGCGCCTGATTACGCGCAGTCGTAATCACGCCATCCGGCGCACCGCCAAGGCTACACGCGGTAAACGCGCCGCGATCCATTCCTAATGCTTCTACGCCAGAGAGAATACGCGGATTGCTAAACGCCTGATTACCAAACTGCTGCCAGTTATACAGCGCTTCAGCAAAAGGCCAGAACTGCCCCTGCTCCAATGCACACATAGCCGCGCGCGCCGCGCCCTGCCCGTTGGTAATATCGCCATAGCCATACAGCGGCACAAAAGTGACGGCAGTGTTGAGATCGCGCATACGTTCAATGAGCGGATCGCGCAGCCCTTCAATAAAGGGCTTACAGCTTTCGCAATCAAAACTGGAATATAACAACACCTGCACCGGCGCATCTGGGTTTCCGATTCTTGGATAGCCGTCTCGTGTGCGAGTTACAGGGAGATTCTCATAGCGCGCTGTCGCCCCTTCGGGAATCGGCGCTTCCTCAGGGCGATTGCCTGACCAAATACCGAACAGTATCAACCCGATCAGCGCAGCAGCCACACCTACGCCAATCAGCAGGTTGTTACGGCGGCTCTCGCGCTCACGCTCTTTGCGCCTATCCCCTAAACGCGCCGTGTTGGAAGTGCTGGAAGATTGATTTTTTGACTCAGGTTTTGTCTCTTTAGCCATGTCATCCTCAATTGGTCACATAGATGGCAGAGTCTACGCATTACCATCTCTGCTGCCAATACCAGAAAATTAGGGAGATTGGTCTTAATCAACTCTAGAAATGATCTGACAAATCGAGTTATCTTCAGGTAAAATAGTCTTGTACTAGTCGCGTCAGCAGAATTTAACCACGGTTCACTTCGGTCTCCCCGACCATAAAAGCGATAGGAACTCGTTATATGAGCAAATTAGTCGATACCTTCGGTGCGCGCAATACCCTCAACGTTGGCGATCAATCCTACACGATTTACCGCCTTGATGCGCTCTCGTCCCGCAATATTGGCGATATTAACCGCCTGCCATTTTCGATAAAAGTACTGCTCGAAAATGCGCTGCGTAATCTCGACAATTACGCAGTTAGCGAAACCGACGTTGCAAATATCGCCAACTGGAACCCCAAAGCCCCACCACAAACTGAAATTCCGTATAAGCCCGCGCGCGTCGTCCTGCAAGACTTCACTGGCGTGCCAACAGTGGTTGATCTGGCGGCATTGCGCAGTTCCATGCGTCGTTTGGGCAAAGACCCATCCAAGATCAACCCGACTGTTCCGGTTGATCTGGTGATTGACCACTCGGTACAGGTTGACCGTTTTGGCACAACCGAATCCATCGTGTTTAACGCTAATCTCGAATTTGAGCGCAACCGCGAACGTTATGAATTTTTGCACTGGGGGCAAAAAGCCTTCGACAATTTCCGCGTGGTGCCGCCGGCAACGGGCATCATCCATCAGGTAAATCTGGAATACCTCGCCAAAGTCGTGTTGACCAAAGATGCTGACGGCTCGCGTCTCGCATACCCCGATACGCTGGTTGGCACAGACAGCCATACCACCATGATCAATGGTCTTGGGGTTGTCGGTTGGGGCGTTGGCGGCATCGAAGCTGAAGCGGCGATGCTAGGCCAGCCGATCTACATGCTTATGCCGCAGGTGATCGGCTTCAAAATTACCGGGAGCTTGCGCGAAGGCACCACTGCCACCGATCTTGTCCTCACCATCACCCAGATGCTGCGTAAGAAGGGGGTGGTTGATAAGTTTGTCGAATTCTATGGCAGCGGCCTCAGTTCGCTGGCGTTATCTGACCGCGCCACCATCGCCAATATGGCGCCGGAATATGGCGCGACCATCGGCTTCTTCCCGGTAGACAGCATCACCCTTGGCTATCTCAATACCACTGGCCGTGACGCGCAGTTAATTTCGCTGGTTGAAGCCTATACCAAGGAACAGGGCTTATTCCGCACCGACGACACGCCCGATCCTGAATACACAGATACGCTTGAACTCAATCTGGCCGATGTTGAAGCAAGCATGGCTGGCCCCAAACGCCCACAGGATCGCGTGCTGCTGCGCGACATGAAGAGCACGTTTGAAAAGGCATTGACCACCCCTGTAGAGGAGCGTGGTTTCGGGCTGGATACTGCTGCTACGCAAGCTTCAGCAGTTGTTCACGATAATGGCCGTTCTGCTGAAGTAAAACATGGCGTAGTAGTTATCGCCGCCATCACAAGCTGCACCAATACCAGCAATCCGCAGGTGATGATCGGCGCGGGCTTGCTGGCAAAGAAGGCAGTTGAGAAGGGTCTGGATGTAAAGCCTTACGTCAAGACCAGCCTCGCGCCCGGCTCTCGCGTCGTCACCGATTATCTTGATCGCGCTAACCTGACGCCCTATTTACAGGCGCTCGGTTTTCATACCGTCGGATATGGCTGCACCACCTGTATCGGCAACAGCGGCCCCCTACCCCAGCAAGTAGCTGATGCGGTAACTGAAGGTAATCTGATCGCCAGCGCTGTGCTCAGCGGTAACCGCAACTTTGAGGGACGTATTAACCCGCTGGTCAAGGCAAACTATCTGGCTTCACCGCCGCTTGTGGTGGCCTATGCGCTGGCAGGCACAGTAGATATTGACCTGACCACTGATCCTATCGGCCACGATCGTGATGGTCAGCCGGTATACCTGAAGGAAATCTGGCCGACGCAAGAAGAAGTGCTCTCGGCGATTCAACAGGTGATCACGCCAGAACTATTCCATCACCAGTACGGCAACGTGTTCGACGGCAATCCCAGTTGGAATGCCATTGAAGGCACGTCGGGCGATGTGTTTAGCTGGGATAACACCAGCACCTATATTCAGGAACCGCCGTTCTTCCTTGATTTCGACGTGAATGTCCCCGGCATTACACCGATTCGCGGCGCACGTGTGCTAGCCGTATTAGGCGATACCATCACCACCGACCATATCTCGCCTGCCGGCAATATCTCAGCAAGCAGTCCCGCGGGGCTGTACCTGCAAGAACACGGCGTTGCCAAAGCCGACTTCAACCAGTATGGCGCGCGGCGTGGCAATCATGAAGTGATGATTCGCGGCACATTTGCTAATATCCGCCTACGCAACCTGCTGGTTCCTGGAAGCGAGGGGGGGGTCACTGAATATCTTCCCGAAAAACAGGTCATGAGCATTTACGACGCATCTATGCACTACCAGCAAAACGGCATACCGTTGGTAATTCTGGCGGGCGCGGAATACGGCACTGGCTCCAGCCGTGACTGGGCGGCAAAAGGCGCTGCCTTGCTCGGTGTACGCGCCGTCATTGCGCGCAGTTTTGAGCGCATTCATCGCAGCAATCTGGTGATGATGGGTGTGCTTCCCCTGCAATTCAAAGAAGGGGAAAGCGCGCAATCGCTTGGCCTGACTGGACACGAAACCTTCAATATTTTAGGCGTATCCGACTCGCTGCAACCCAAGCAGGAAGTTGAAGTTACCGCTACGGCTGAAGATGGCAGCGTGACCACCTTCACTGCCATTGCTCGTATTGATACGCCTGTTGAGGTGGAATATTACCGGAACGGTGGTATCCTCCCGACGGTACTGCGCAAGTTTCTGCAATAAATCGGAATAGCTGCCTCTAATTCGTTCCCCTCTCCAGTAGGGAGAGGGGAACGAGGGGTGAGAGCTTTTGAGCAAAATTGAGCTATACACAGACGGTGCCTGTTCCGGCAACCCCGGACCCGGCGGCTGGGGGGCCATCTTGATCGCCGTTGATGACGTTGGGACTATTCAGAAAGAACTTCCCATCTCCGGCTGTGAACCCCACACCACAAACAACCGCATGGAAATCATGGCCGTCATTCGGGGTTTACAGCAGCTTACCCGCCCGACAAAATTGACGATTTTTTCTGATTCCCAGTATGTCATTAACACGATGACCAAAGGCTGGAAGAAAAAAGCTAATCAGGAATTATGGGCGCAGCTTGAAGCGGCAGCACAGCCTCATCAGATTACATGGAAATATGTGCGCGGCCATGCCGGGCATGAATACAACGAACGCTGCGATAAACTTGCGGTAGCCGCTATCAAAAATTGCTCGCCTCGCTGATGGAGCCAGATGATGCCCACGATTGCCAACCGCGTTGCCGGGTTTTCAACGACCATATTCACCGAAATCAACGAACTCGCCTTGCAGCACGGCGCGCTCAATCTTGGGCAGGGACGCCCCGATTTTGATGGCCCGCCCGATATAATACAGGCAGTAATTGACGGCTTACGTAACCCTGTCGTGAATCAATATGCGCCCGGCGCGGGAGCGCTCTCCCTGCGCAAGGCCATTTCTGGCCATACCGCGCACTTTTACAATCTAGATGTTGATCCTAAACAGGGGGTACTGGTCACTGCTGGCGCAACTGAGGCGGTCTTTTCCTCAATTCTCGGCACGGTAGATCGCGGCGATGAAGTGATCGTGATTGAGCCGTACTTCGATAGTTATCTCCCAAATCTGGTATTTATCGGCGCAACGCCTGTCTACGTGCCGCTGCATCCACCCAACTGGACGTTTGATCCTGATGAGCTTCGCCGCGCTTTTACCCCAAAGACCAAAGCAATCCTGCTGAACACGCCGCAAAACCCCACTGGCCGCGTCTTCACGCTCGAAGAACTCACGCTGATTGCCGATCTGTGCAAAGAACACGATGTGATCGTGATCTCAGATGAGGTGTACGAGCATCTCGTTTTCGATCAAGCGCGGCATATCCCCATCGCAACGCTACCGGGCATGTTTGAGCGCACGCTTACAGTGAGCAGCCTTGGCAAAACCTTCAGCGTAACCGGCTGGAAAATCGGCTGGATATACGGGCATCCTTCATTGGTAGAAGGCGCATCGCGGGCGCATCAATTTGTCACCTTTGCCGCCAACCATCCAGCACAGGTAGCCGCCGCCTACGCGCTCAGTTTGCCCGGTACCTATTATGAAGAGTTTCAGTCCATGTATACCGTCAAACGTGATTTACTGATGAAGGCGCTCAGCGAAGCCGGCTTAAAAGCGCGGCAGCCACAAGGCACCTATTTCATCATGGCAGATTTTTCAGACGTGTTTGACGGGGATGATCTCGAATTTGCGCGCTACCTGACCACCGAAATCGGCGTCGCCTGTATTCCCCCAACCTTCTTTTACAGCCATGAACATGCGCATATGGCTAGCACACAGGCGCGGTTTGCCTTCTGCAAATCCGATGAAATGTTGCAGCAGGTAGGCGAGCGCTTAGCAAAATTAACCCGATAAGCAAAAAGGCCGCGAATG
>LMZS01000020.1 GCA_001567085.1 Chloroflexi bacterium OLB15 | reverse complement strand
GAATTTAATGTGGGGGTTTCTGAAAAATCTACGTATATTGTGAAGAAATTGGATCATGATTACTTTAACGGTTAGCCCAACGCCTAAGTAAATCGAAAAAAATCATAAAAACTGAATCTATACGCTTGTAACAAACGCGTACAGCACATAAAGTGTAAATAACGCAACTATCATCATTTATTGAAAGGGCTAAAACATGCGACGCCTTTTGGGATTGGTTGGCGCTAGTTTACTATTGCTGCCAGCGGCGGTTTCTGCGCAAACATCACAGAGCATAAGCGTAACCTGCGATACAGGCGCTGAGTTTGATAACGGTGTTGAAATCATAGTTGGACAAATCCGTTCCGGTTTTACCTATACGGCAACCGCCATCGGCTTGAATGGATTTGATCCTGTGCTGGCAGTTTTGGGCGAAGATGGCAGTGGTTTGTGCAACGATGATGACTCGGTCGCCAGCATTTATGCGGCTAACCTGCCTACTACCGGCGCGGTTCCTTCCTCAAACCTGAGTTCACAAGTGACCTTCCACAGCACCAGCGACACCGGTTTTCAGGATATTTCGCTGGTCGTTGGCGGTTTTGGCGGCCAGCAAGGCGAAGTTGTGCTGATTCTGGAAGGCATGGGGGTTACGGCCGCCGATAATGCGGGCGATCCCTTCTCGGTGAACATCACTCCTGAGATGGTCGGCGCGGGCGTCCCGCTTTCGCTATACATGCTGACTCGCGGCCAAAGCTCGGTTGACCCGCTGATCTATATGGTAGATTCCGAGTTCAACGTGATCACTGACGACGCTGGCGCTGACATCATGTGTGATGATGCTGGAACGACGCTGTGCTGGGGCGACTCTGTAGACCTTTCCGATTATTCGGTCACCATTGATACGGGAACGCTACCTGGCTGGCAGTATGACGCCATGCTTATGCTTCCGCTGGACAACTTCGTTCCCGACGCAGATCGTGATTTTAATTTCGTCAACTTCCTGATGACCAGCTACCAGAATCAAACGCAGGGCGAGTATCTGCTTGCCTTCCATTTCGGCATCGGCGATCCTGTGCCTGTTG
The DNA here is from genome assembly GCA_001567085.1 of Chloroflexi bacterium OLB15. Lineage (GTDB taxonomy): Bacteria > Chloroflexota > Anaerolineae > Aggregatilineales > Phototrophicaceae > Flexifilum. Next base: position 761 of record LMZS01000020.1, on the reverse strand, counting down.
GCACGTCAACCGGCGGTAATGGCGGCATTCAGCCCACCCCAACCACCGGCAAATAAATACCGGCGCAAGCAGCTGCACGAGTAATACACGGGGCAAATCTGAAAAGGTTTGCCCTTTTTATTTGGTCTGCCGACTGTTGATCACCTTATGCCCCAGAATGAACTGGCAAGAGGATCACTGTTATAATGAGCGCGCTGGTATGAGGTATCATCACCGGCACGCCCGCGTCAAAAAAAAGTGGATTTGAGCAAGAACGTTGATCTACGTGACAGCCGTTCGACGTTCGCGGACGCCTCATTTTTCTTAGGCGATAGAACACGGATTTGTTTTAGTAATATCTGCGCGGTCAGATGTTTCGATCATCCCGGTGTGGTTAAGCTCTCTTACGCAGTGAATCAGGATAGGGGCGAAATCATTCACCAACGCCGCGAATTTACGCAGCTATATGATGCCGAGAGAGACACAGGTAAAGCATATTGGCTTCTCTAGTTGTAATTCATAAATTGAAAAAGCCCGTTATTTTGATAATGGCATTTTTGCTCTTTGTTTCATGGGTTCAAGCTCAATCAGCCCCCACGCCTGTGCCAACTGCCGGCGTGCTGGTGGTGGTATCCCCGCCGCCCACCATGACTCCGCTGCCGACAGCCACCGAAACGCCGCCAGTGACCCGCCACCTGCGCCGATCAGACTCGTGAGTTTGTATGTCGCGGCGACGGAAGCCTGCATCAATAAACCCATCTGGCTACGTGTGTAACCGCCGG
>LMZS01000019.1 GCA_001567085.1 Chloroflexi bacterium OLB15 | reverse complement strand
GGTGAGCGCTTCAGGCTAAACGAAGCCGATGGCACATGGGTGCTAGGGGGCTAAGTCTTTGAGCGAGTCGTTTCGGCGGTGGGCGTTGACCGCCGCCGATCCATTTTGTGGCGTAATCGCTGCAGACGCACGTTTCTCTAAAACCGACTATCGTAACGATCAAAGCTGGGAACTTCGGTTAGGGCAGGGCGATTCTACGGCGATTTCGTTGAATACGCGCTATGGTGGTCGCGTCGGGCTTGCCAGTATTGCGCCGATGTGGACGCAGGATGGGCGAAGTATCTATTCAGCGGTTGCTTACGCTCAACCCCCTGTAATTACCCGCTTCGCACCCGGCTATATTCGCGCTGAGGCGCATATCACCCCCGTACTTTCCCTGATCGCTGAATTTCTGATCGTTGAAAGCCACAGCGTTGTCGGGCGTTTTTTGCTGGCTAATCAAGGTCAAGCCCCCTTAGAGGTGCAGCTTGATCTTGTCATTTTTGCCGCTTCAGAACAGGGAGAAATGACTCCCCGGCGGTTGCCCGCTGCGGAAACACCTGCGTTGGGGCTGCCACTGGGCGATTTGAAACCGGTCATGCTGCTGGAAGGCGCGCTGATAGATGACTATGGCGCGCGTAAACTGATTCGCAAACTCACGGTTCCGGCGGGCGGTAAAACTGCGCTTCAGTGGAGCAGCGCCGGGTTATCAACCTATAACGAATCGCTGGCGTTGGCCGGGCAAACGCTGCGTGTCAATTTTGCCACGCATAGCAAGCGCATTTTGCAAGCCGCGCCCGATATCCCCGTGATAGAGACGGGTGATCCTGCGATGGATGCCGCTGTTGCCGCCAGTTATCAGCAGATCGTACAGGCTTTCCTCAAGCCAACTGCCTCGCTGCCACATGCCTCATTTGTCACGGCGCGCCAGCCAGAACGCGGCGCAGATAGCGTGCGCAGTTGGGGCGGGCAAAACCCTGCGCACGCCTATCTGGTAGCGTTGGCTGCGGCGCAGGTGAATCCATCGCTGGCACAGGGGCTGTTGCTGAATTATCTGGCAGTTCAGCGCGATGATGGTTGGATTGACTGGAAACCCGGATTGGATGGCCAGCGACAGGGCATCTTATGCCTGCCGATTCTGGCACGTATGGCATGGGGTATCTTTCAGTACACCGAAGATGAAGCATTTTTGAAGCAGATTTATCCGGCACTTGGCAAGTTTTTTGAGCGCTGGTTGCAGCCCGATCTAGATGCAGATGGTGATGGGCTTCCCGAATGGCAATCTGAGGTACAAACCGGCTACCCGTTTACCGCTGCTTTTGCCGCTGGCATGAGTTGGGGGCAAAACGCGGATATTCGTTGCGCCGAAGCGCCAGATTTGCTTGCATACCTGCTCTCAGAAGCGGCTAGTCTGAGCGAGATAGCTTACTTTTTGCACGATACTGAAGGCGAAAACCGCTTTCATGGGCATATCGAAAGGCTAACTCGCCTGCTGGAAACCTTATGGCACGATGGGCGCTATCACTATCGTGACCGCGATCTTGATGCAACGCTTTCCGGCAGCACTTTGCTGGATAACATTCGCGGCGGTGAAGACCTTTCGGTCGGTCTTGAAATTCAACCTGCCAACCGGTTGATCGTGAGCATTCACGGGGGGGCAGAGCGCCCGCCAAAGTTTACGTTGAAGCTGTCTGGCAAAGATGCGAAGGGGAATGCCCTAGAAGAGGAAGTTGATTCAAAAGCCATTCTCTGGACGCACAGCCGGGGCGTTTACACCTCGCGTTATAGCTGGAGCAGGCTGGACACAATTGCCACGATTGGCTTAACGTCCGTTTTCAAACTTCGCGTTGCTGCCATGGATACAACCGCGTATGACATCAGCGCGCTTCTGCCATTCTGGTCTGCGGCGATTGCGCCGGAACGAGCCGCAAAATTGGGCGAATCCGTTAAAGATGCCTTTTTACAGGAAAATGGCGTGACGATGGCCGCAAAAACCGAGCCGTTGTTTGACCCGGCGAACGCACGCGGCCCCGGCGGGATATGGTTATTCTGGAACACGCTGATTGGTGAAGCCTTTATTGAAGCGGGGAAGCTGGAACAGGCTTTTGACCTGCTGGCGCGCTTACTGAAGGTGCAAACTGAAGTGCTGCTGGCGGACAAGCATTTTTATGAGTTTTATCATGCCAGTCACCTGCGTGGTTTAGGGGAGCGCGGCAGCGTGGCGGGTGTAATACCGCTGCATTTGCTCATGCGAACGCTGGGGGTTCGCGTCATTTCGCCAACGATTGCATGGGCGGGCGGCGCGTTCTACGGGGCAGCGCCAGTCATCGTCCGGCATCGCGGCGTCGTCGTTCAGCGTTCTGCTCAAGGGACGCAAATCGCCTTTCCTTCAGGCTATCAACATCACTTGCCGCCAGATGCGCCGCTTACCCGCGTGGTTGATCCGGGCGCAAAGCGTGCCGCCTCATGATCGCGCCAGATAATGCGATCCCTGTTGAATCGCTGAATCGCTGCCGCGAAGAATTTATCGAAATATTGTCTCATGTGCTGCGCAATCAAGTGGCGGCGATGGGCGGCTATGCTGATCTGGTCGCCACAAGCGGCGAGCTAAACGCCGATCAGACTCTGTTTTTAGAGCGCGTACAAGCTGGCACTGACCGGTTGAATCGTATGCTGCCCGCGCTGATTGATCTCATGTGGATAGAGGCGGGGATTCCTCTGCGCCAGCAGTCGGTTGCGCTCGATCAGGTTGCCGCTGAGGTTGTTGCAGATTTGGAAATTCTGGCGGCGTCTAGAAATATACAGATCAGGCTGGCTGTTGCTGAGCCGCTTCCCGATATTCGGGGCGATGCCGCGCGGCTCAAACAGGCGCTTACCGAGATTGTGCGAAACGCCTGTGTGTATTCTCCCTTAGAAAGCAGCGTGAGCGTGGAAATCTGGGGCGATCAAAAGGCAGTTTACTGCGCGATTGCAGATCAGGGGATTGGCATTAACGCGCTGGATCAGGACTTGATATTTGACCGCCTGTATCGTTCGGCTGATCAGCGTGTGCGTGAGATTCAGGGCAGCGGCTTGGGGTTAACGCTGGCAAACCGTATTGTTCGCGCACATCATGGTGAGTTAAAAGTGGTTAGCCAGCTTGATCAAGGGAGCATTTTCACCCTCGCAATTCCCATAACCGCGCCGTAGTCCTTTCCCCTCCTTTTTGTGCCAGATGAGACTACAATGCTGGCTTGTGCGTAAAAACACTATCGTTGGTCATGAAGGAACTTCCCCATGTTTCGCGCGTTTCGCCGCCCCGCCCGCCGTGGCGCGGATGATGCTTCTGAAACCCCTGCCGGCCCGGCTGATTGGCGGCGTTTAATCGCCTACCTTACGCCCTACAAAGGCAAAATGATTATTGCCTTTATCGCGCTCATATTTAGCTCGCTGCTCAGTCTCGTATTCCCGGCGGTGATTCAATTTGTGGTTGATGCGGTGCTAATCGCCCGCAATACCGAGCTTCTTGATCGGGTAACACTGGCGCTGCTGCTGGTCTTTTTGTTGAGATCAGTCACCACATTTATTGAAACGTATAGTCTCAACTGGGTGGGTGAGCGGGTAGTGGTTGATCTGCGGATTCAGCTTTACCGCCACCTGATGACGCTTTCACTCGGTTTCTTCGCCCATCGCCGTGTAGGTGAGCTGGTTTCGCGCTTAGCCAGTGATGTGACCGTGCTGCGAACCGCGCTGACCAGTAACGTCAACACATTCTTCCAGCAATCGCTCATCATGGTCGGTTCGGTTGTGATCATGATGATTATCAACGCTCAACTTACCCTGTTTATTCTGGTTTTGGTGCCGGTGATCGTGGCGTTGGGCGCAGGTTTCGGCATTTTCTTTCGCCGCACCAGCACGCAGATTCAGGACGAATTAGCCGGCGCAACCACCGTTGTTGATGAAGTTCTGCAAAATGTGCGTGAGGTCAAAAGCTTTGTTCGTGAAGACTACGAGATCGGGCGCTATGACCATGCCCTGATGCGTAGTTTTCGTGCTGCGCTAAAACAGCTTCGCGGACGCGCGGTTTTCGGCGCCGTCATGGCATTTTTAGGCTTTGCCGGGTTGGCGTTGGTGCTGTGGTTTGGCGGGCGTGAAGTGATTGCAGATCGCCTGACTGGCGGAGAACTGATCGCATTCCTGATTTATGGCTTGACGGTTGCGGGAAGTTTAGCTTCGCTGGTGGGCGTATATACCTCATTGCAGGAAGCGATTGGGGCTAGCAAGCGTGTATTCCAGATTTTGGATACGCCATCAGCCGTCAAAGACGCTCCCAATGCATTGGCGCTGGCAAGCACATCCGGCGCGATCACGTTTGATAATGTTTCCTTTAGCTACGATCAACGTCAGGAAGTGCTGCGTCATATCAAGCTGGATATCGCTCCCGGCGAGATCATCGCATTGGTAGGGCCAAGCGGCGCAGGAAAGAGTACGATCTTTAATCTCATCCCGCGTTTTTACGATCCCGATCATGGTGCGGTGAAAGTAGATGGGAAAGACTTACGCTCACTTTCGCAGGACAGCCTGCGCCAGCAAATCGGCATCGTGCCGCAGGAAACGCTGTTGTTTGGCGGCACAGTACGCGAGAATATTCGCTATGGCCGTTTGGACGCGACTGACGACGAAATCATCGAAGCCGCCAAAGCCGCTAATGCCCATGAGTTCATCATGGCAATGCCAGATCGATATGAAACTGTTGTTGGCGAACGTGGGGTTCGCCTGAGCGGAGGCCAGCGCCAGCGGATAGCTATCGCTCGCGCTATCCTGAAAAACCCGCGTATTTTGCTGCTGGATGAAGCCACCTCCAGCTTGGACAGCGAAAGCGAACATCTGGTACAGGACGCGCTGGCGCGGTTGATGCAAAGCCGCACTACTGTGATCATCGCGCACAGGTTAAGCACCGTGCGCGTTGCCCATCGTATTGCTGTGCTGGATCATGGTGAAATCATCGAACTTGGCACACACGACGATTTGATGGCGCAGGACGGCTTGTATGCGCGGTTGTATGGTATGCAGTTCAGAGAAATTGATTTGCTGGAAGTGAATTAGTAAATTGGCTGAGCAAACACTGGCATCCAAACGCATTTTTGTGACCGGGGCGACCGGCTTTCTGGGCAGTTACCTTGTGCCGCGATTGGTGGCTGAAGGCGCGCAGGTTATGGCGCTGGCGCGTTCAGAGAAGAAGGCCGCGATGCTAGCAGAGCAGGGTGTCGAAACGACTTTAGGCGATCTGCTCGATCTGGATTCGCTGCGGCGTGGGATGCGCGATTGCGATATCGTGATTCATGCTGCGGCAGCGCTGGATGGCAGTTATGACGAGATGTACCCTGCGACGGTGATCGGCACACAGAATGTGATGAACGCCGCTGCCGATATGGGTGTTCGCCGGGTTGTGCATATTAGCTCGGTTGCCGTATACGGTCTGATCGGCCGTGATACTTTCTCAGAAGATGCCCCACTGGCTTCGGCTGAATATCCGTATATCACCACTAAAACGCTGGCCGAAAAGCACGTGCAGCGAATAGGCACAGAACGCCGGGTTGAATGGAGCATCGTTCGCCCTGGAATGATCTATGGGCCGCGCGCCGGGTTGTGGACAAAAGGGATGTTTCAACTCGCGTCGCTGCGCCCTACGCCTTTTATTGGCGATGGCTCAGGCAGCGCTTCCCCGATTTATGTGGATGATGTGGTTGAGATGCTGGTGCGGGTAGCCACCAATGAACAGGCGGCGGGTGAGATTTTCAACTGTATGATGGATCCAACGCCAACATGGCGAGAATTTATCGGCGCATACCAGCGTTTAGCTGGCAATACGCGCTGGTTGAGTATACCTGTACTGCCAATGTACATCGTGGCGGGCATCAGCATGTTGCTTGCGCCCCGCAAATCAATACTTCGCGATCTTCCCGACGGGTTAGGCTGGTTGGTGCGCAAAAAACGTTTCCCAATGGATAAATCACGTCAGTTACTAGGTTGGGAGCCGCAGGTTTCGCTTGCTGAGGGGGTAGCCCGCTGTGAGGGATGGTTGCGCAAAACTGGACGCCTGAAGTAGCCGCCGGATGAGCGAATGGATAGGCGTTTTCCTGATCGTTCTGGCTGGCTTCGCAGTTGCGGCGCTCTTGTACTGGCTGCTGGTTGAAAGTGAAGGGGTGTATCTCGGTCAGCGCGTGGTGACGTGGTTATATGATCGTTATGCCGGGCGCTACGAAGATATCAAGCGTTTTGTGCCGCAGTTGGAACATCAGCATCTGGCACAGCCGTTGATGCAGGAAATTGCCCCCAACCGCGCGCCGAATATTCTGGATGTGGCAACTGGCACCGGAAGGATGCCATTGGCGCTGCTGCGTCATGCCGGGTTCTCTGGTCACGTAACGGGAACCGATCTGAGTATGCGTATGCTGGCAATTGCCTGTGCCAAAACAGATTCCCCGCGCGTTGATTTTGTTTGCGCGCCTGCCGAACGGCTTCCGTTTCCAGATAACACCTATGCTGTTGTGACCTGCCTTGAGGCGCTGGAGTTCATGGCTGATTCGCGGGCTGCGCTTTCTGAAATGGCGCGTGTGCTAAAACCGGATGGGGTGCTGCTGACCACTAATCGCCTGACTACGCGGTGGATGCCGGGTAGAGGCTGGTCACCCGGTCAAATGCAGGAAATCTTAGAATCTGTGGGCTTTACTAAGGTTGAATTTGAGCGCTGGCAGGTGGATTATGACAAAGTATGGGCAAGAAAAGCATAAGCGCTGAATGCCGGATTTTGCTGAACGCCAGTTATGGATTAATTGCCTTGTATTCCTCATCCGCTTAGCGCCGTATCACTTAGCGTGTCAATCCATATCACATTGAATAAGAAGATTCATAATTCAAGAGGACGCTGAGGCGCGATTTTACTTAGAACTTGTTTTGACCTTGCGCGACCTGCGTCCCGCCCCTAGAATCTGCCGCGAATATGATGGCGGCAAATGGTGATGCCGCCTTTTAGGAGTTTTCAGTGATCTTAGCTACACGCGAAATTAGCCGGTTAGTGCGCGAATCCTTACACGCCGCGCAAGCTGCCGGAAAGCTGCCCGAATTTGAGCTTGAGGGCATTGAAGCCCGCCCTAGTAAGCGTGCCGAACAGGGCGACTACAACGTTGCTTTAATGCCGTTTGCTCGCCCCGCGCGAATGTCCCCGCTGCAAATAGCGCAGATTGCGGTTGAATTGATGCCCCCTTCTGACATGGTGGCAAAGGTAGAAGCGGCAGCCCCCGGCTATGTGAACATGTTTTTGAGCGAAGATTGGCTGCGCGCGCAGGTCGAAGCCATTTACGCTGAAAATGATGATCTATACCGGCTTGATTTAGGGCAGGGCAAGCGCGCGCAGGTGGAATTTGTGAGCGCTAACCCTACCGCGCCGTTGCATATTGGCCGCAGTCGTGGCGCAATCGTTGGCGATACTATGGCGCGTTTGCTGGAAGCGGCGGGTTACGATGTTGAGCGTGAGTATTACTTCAACAACGCAGGCGCGCAGATGCGTAACCTTGGGAACAGCCTCAAGGTGCGTTATTTAGAAGCGCTTGGGCAAACAGTTGAATTGAGTGAAGAAGACCTCAAGACTTTTTATCAGGGCGAATATCTGCGTGATTTTGCCCGTGAACTGGCCTTAGAAAAGGGCGATGCATGGATCAATGAAGATTATCATCTCTTCAAAGCCTATGCTGAGCAGAAGATGTTCGAGATGATCAAGGCCACGCTGGATCGGGTTGATATTCATCATGACAACTTCTTCAATGAAAACTCGCTCTACGAAAATGGCGCGATCTGGGAAGTGCTGGAAGCATTAGATAAGCGTGGCTATATCTACAAAGCCAGCAAATCAGCGGTGACCGACGATCAGGGCGATGACGAAAACGCGGATGGCAAGGGCGAAGCAACCTGGTTCCGCAGTTCTGATTTTGGCGATAGTAAAGATCGTGTGCTGGTCAAAAGCAGCGGTGAGCCAACCTATACGCTGCCGGATATCGCCTATCACAAGAACAAACTGGATCGCGGCTTTGATCTGTTGATTAACGTTCTGGGCGCAGATCATTACACCCAGTATCAGGTGGTGCGCGCGGGCATACGGGCATTAGACCTGGATGCCTCGAAGATCAACGTGATCATTGTGCAGTTGGTCGCAATTTTGCGCGGTGGCGAAGTGGTGCGGATGAGTTCGCGCAAAGGCGACTTTGAAACCCTAGATGATTTGATTGACCAGACCAGCGCTGATGCTGTGCGTTACATGCTGCTGGCGCGTAGCTCAGATACACACCTGAATTTCGATCTCGATCTGGCGATTAAGAAATCAAACGAAAACCCGGTGTATTACATTCAGTATGCCCATGTGCGCTGTGCGGGCATTTTCCGCGAAGCGGCGGCGCGTGGCGTGCGCGTACAAAATCCTGATTTGCGCTTGCTGGGCGATGCTGAGCTTAAATTTCTGCGTAAAGTGCTGGAGTTGGGCGAAGTAATTGAGCTTTCAGCATCAACGTTTGAGCCGCATCGTATCGCTTTTTACGCATTGGAGCTGGCAAACGCTTTCCATCCGGTATTTGATAACGTGCGCGTTCTGGCGAGCGATGTTGATCCCGCAGTTGCGCAGGCACGCTTATATTTCTTCGGGGCGGCGCAGATTGTTTTTCGGCGTGTATTGCGATTGATGGGCATGACCGCGCCAGAAGTGATGTAGGAATTTATTCGACTCTATACATACAAAGGACAAGCAGCATGGGTCTGAAGCCCGATCACTGGATACGTAAGATGGCGCTTGAGCAGGGGATGATCGAGCCATTCGTAGAAAATCAGGTGCGTGAAGGGGTGATCAGCTTTGGGCTGTCATCTTATGGCTACGATATGCGCGTCGCCGATGAATATAAAGTGTTCACCAATGTGTATTCGGCGGTGGTGGATCCTAAGAATTTTTCGCCACAGTCGTTTGTGGATATTCAGGCCGATGTCTGCGTGATTCCACCGAACTCATTCGTGTTAGCGCGTTCAGTAGAATATTTCCGCGTTCCTCGCGGCGTATTATGCGTATGCCTTGGTAAATCAACATATGCGCGTTCGGGTTTAGTGGTGAACGTCACCCCTTTTGAGCCGGAATGGGAAGGGCACGTCACCATTGAGATCAGCAATACGACGCCGCTGCCAGCGAAAGTGTATTCTAACGAAGGCGTTTCGCAGGTCTTGTTCTTTGAGGGCGACGAACCTTGCGAAGTGTCTTATCTTGATCGTAAAGGGAAATATCAGGGGCAGCGCGGCGTCACCCCGCCAAGACTCTAATATCTTGAACAGCAGGCACAGAGCAAACCTTTGTGCTTCTATGTTTCAGTGCTCTGCTGCTGGCTGTACTCCGGCAAGCCCCTTGATTTTTGCGGCCGCTTCGTTTGCGGTGAGGGTGAGTCCCGGTTGCGCGGTTGCCGTTTTGACCACCCCGATGCCGTAATTGATGCCATCCGGGGCGGCTGCGCAGCTTGTCAGCATTCCGATTTCGCGCCCTTCAAGATGCAAGGGTGTGTTTGCTTCAACCGGGCGTTCAAGCTCAAGCTGAATAATGGTTCGCGCCAGCTTTCCCCGGCTTTCCATACGGGCGATGATTTCCTGCCCTGTGTAGCAGCCTTTGGTGAAGCTCACTTCATCCCATAATCCAATTTCAAGCGGAATATATTCACTGCTCAGCTCGTGTCCGGCGGCAGGGCGGCCAGAACGAACACGCAGCGCATTGTAGGCCAGCGATCCGGCAGCGCGCAGGCCTTGCGCGTTTCCGATCTGTAGCAGCGCGTGCCATACGCGTTCCGCAGCGCTTTCAGCGGCAATGATCGACCATTGGCTTTTAGCGACGGGTGTTACACGGCTGAGCATGACCTGATCATTTTCGACAGTCACTTGATGGCTGCTTAACACCGAAGTGTTTACGGCATCAGACGTAAATTCAGCGATCACCGCATCGGCTTTAGCCCCGGCAATCACAAATTGACGGGTAGTCGGCGCAATATCTTCAATTTGCAGGTTGTCGTTGAAAAAAATATTGCGGCGGATCATATTGCTTACCGCTTGCCCACGACCCGGATCAGTTAAAACCAGCGCCGTTTCGCCAGTGTTGTAAATGGTGATGCGGTCAATGACTCGGCCAATCGGGCTGGTGAAGATGGTTGGCTTGCCTTCATGCTCCGGTAATTTTTCGACATCGTTGGTTGAAATGCGGTGGATGAGCGCCAGACGATCCCCGCCCCGCAGCAGCAAGCGCCCTTCGTGAGAACGATCCATCAATACGGCGGCAGTCAGCGCGGATTGATATTCACCCGCTAAATCGCCGTAATGCAAGGGGATGCCATCCGGCGCGAATACAGCCCCTTGCTCAAGCTGAAACGTGGCGCTGCTCACGCGGTTGCTTCCTGTGGCGCGCCGTTGCGCCAGCGGTAGCCTTCAGGCAGCGCCAGCTTATTTTCCAGATTGAAACGATAGTGATAGACAGCCGCTTCAGTGCCATCTGGCAGTATGCGTGTGGATAGGCTGTTAGGCGGTTGGAAGCCATCATCTGGCTCAAACTGATTTTCCCAGTAACCAGTATCTACATGACCGAGAATCTCGGTCAACCCGCGTTGAGCAGCACGATACGGCAGTTCATCGGCTAGAGGCGCAAATAATGGAGCTTCTGAAATGGCTTCGTCAATAAGTTCACCGCCGGGCGCGTGAACGTGAAGCTGCGAAAGAATGCACATTTGGGGAGACGAAGCGCGCTCAATGGTGATCGGTTGGTGGGCAATTTCGCCTTGAATAATACGGACTAGCAATTCGCCCGCCGTTTCTGCGTGATCGTTCAAAATGCTGTAGCGGCACGCGGGGGCATAAGCAAATTCCTGAGGCGCGCGCAGTAAGCGGCGACTGGTTTCAGAGATTGATTCGCCGCGCCCCGAAAGCAGGCGGCGCACAAGCTCTGCGATGCTTGGCGGCGTAATAAAAATTGTGACGACATTTTGGGGATAAGCTTCGGCAGCGGCTTGTGCGCCAAGATAATCAACGTCAGCGATGATGTTTTCGCCCTGGGTCAGCGCAGCTCAATCTGCCCGCGCAGCATGCCATAGTAGCGCCCATGCCGGTGCAGGAACTGCCATTCCAACAGCGCGTTAGTTTTGATGAATTCTTGAAAGCGTTCGGTGCTGACGAAATAGTGTTCGCGGCCTTCTTGCTCGCCCGCACGAATGGCGCGTGTGGTGGCGGTGGGCATCTGGCGTAAACCGGGAACAGCTTTTATAGCTTCGGCCATCAACCTGTTCTTACCGCTGCCCGCCGGGCCAACCAGAATGAAGAAATGACCGGGAAAAGAGTTTGATGTTGAGGTCACACGCGTGTCCCGAAAGATGTTCGTTCTATCGAATGAGCGTCTGATTTTAACAGCTTTGAGCGATCTTTCGCATGTTGACTTTATAAGGGTAGGGCAGCCGTAGAGAGCCGGTATATAAAAATAACGGGGCGCTTTACAGCCGCCCCGTTATTCTGTAAATGGCAATACCGCCTGGCTAATCCCGAATGACAACGCTGCCGATCCATGCGCTGTCACCGGTAGAGCCGCTGCCTGCTCCGCGCGTATCTAACCTGAAGCGGAAGGTGAATTGTGCGGTTCGATAGGCGGCGGGGATGGTGACCGTGCGTGTTTGCCAGTTGCTCGGCGGCAACACTGAACCGCCTGTTAATACAGTGTCTCCATCCGCCCAGGTGAAGCCGCCATCTGATGAGAATTCCAGGCGGAAACTGGAGTTGGTGATGTTGTAGTAGCGTTCATAGATGAACTCAGGGCTTGTCGTTCCGGTGAGATCAATAACCCCGTTAAGCATGATCGAGGAATACCCGTAGTTAGCGGAATCGATCCTCGTATAGCCAACCGTATTATCGCCTGTTCCACCCGTCCCGCCGGGCGTATTCGGACTGTCGGTCGCTGAATATGCGCCGGACGATACAATGCTGAGCGAAAGACGCGCACTACCACCGTTTTCATAGAAACTAAAGATGAAGTTGCGGGTAATGTCTGACGATCCTGTTACCGTGAAGGTTGAATAGACCAGCCTTGCGCCGTGGTCGCTCCAGTCATTGATGATCACGCCTGCGGGATTTGCCCCATAGGTGCTGTCTGGAATATCCGTATCTGTGTTGTCATCAATTTCCAGAAGCACGCCATCATCTGCAATTGCATACACGCGGTAGGTTTGGCCGGCTGTAAGCGTAACCGGGCGTACCCAGCGCCCTGCCCATGAATTATCCCACTCTGAGCCGGGCGTATAGCCGGAGCCGTAGCCTGCCTGCGGTTGAGGCCTGCCAGCATCTAGCCACTCAACCACATCGAATGAGGGCGTGTCTGGCATCAGGCCGGTGACCAGCGCGCTCATGTCATCCAAAGCAAGGCCGGTATCCTGCTGTGCAGTGAGCATATTATAGATAGCGGTGAGATTGGAGCCGTTGCAAGTTACGCTAAATGTTTCGCAGTCTGCGAAGAAGCCATCCCATGGCACGCCAAGATACCACGAGTCAGTATTGTTGGCAGAAACGTACTGCTGGGTGACGCCCCAATTACCATCGAAGATCCAATTCGGCGGGTAAGAGAAGGTGTCCTCAAAAATATTCACCGGCCCAGCAGTGAGCGTTGGCAGGCCAGTCGAAATTTTGACGCCATCAATATACTGCCCATCGAGTTCTGCGCTTCCGTCTGTATCCACGACAAAACGAATGCGGATACGATTCCCGATATAGCTGCTCAGGTCTACGCGGCTTAGGAACCAGGTATCAATGCGAGTGGGGGTTGAGGGTTGGCTTGCAACTACGCTCGTCCAGTTTCCCCATCCAGCCAGCTTGTTATAGCCCAGGGAGGTATTAGCCGCATCTTCAACGGCAATTTCGACGCGTATGCTGTCGCCCGAGTCAATGTTATAGCGCGTGAAGAAATCCAGCGCAGGGACGTTGACGGGATCGGTACCTCTAAGATCAACAACCGGCACCAATTCTATATAAATGCGCGAGTTCGCCGTATAGTTGCCGATTGGCGATTCCGACATTGAGTAAGCGCCATTACGCGCAGTGACCGCGTTGGTGGGGTCTGTACTTCCGCCTGCATACCAGCGTTCGCTCCAACTGTCATTCAGGGTGCCTAAATTCGGCAGGCGGCTCTCGATGTCATCAACGAGCGTATCATTGCCAGCGCCAAGCCCCGGATCGCCATAGGGCGTTGCGCCCCACAGCTTATGCGTATAGGGTTCGCCTTCCGCAATGCGAATATTGTCAACATAGACGCCGTCACGGGCGGTTCCGCCAGAGGTGATCAAGCGGATACGCACGCGAATGTCATCGTCCTCAGTAATGCTATTTCCGGTGATGCTGGTGGCCGTTGCGCCATCCCACTGCCACGAAGCGTCACCTGTGGCGGCGCGCAGCGAGTCTACCAGCGCCTGCTTCAGATCGATCTCGACGCGTTCCCACGCATTTTGTTGGCGGCGACCGATCACATCATATGTCCAGATTTGCCGCCATTGATTGGTATGTGCTGACCAGACATCAACCGCCAGATCAACATTCTCCATGTCGCCCAGCCACATGAAAGAAAGTTGGGGCAGAACTGCCGCGACTCTTGAAGGAGCTTCACCGCCGGGTGGATCATTAGCCGGGGTATCATTCAAAAGGTCTAGCATACGCTCCATTTCAATAGCGGTCGTTTGCCCGACGTTGTAATTGCCATTGGAGTCTGCAAATGCGTTGCCAGACCCGCGATACCCGCCCATGGTGGATGAAATTTGCCATGCATCGGAGGGGCCTAATACCTGCCAGCGTTTGGAAGCAGCCGAAGCGTTTTCTGCGTTATCCAACATCGGATAAGGCTCGTAAGTCTGTAGGTCTTCGCGCTCTAGTCTCAACTCATCCAGGTACCAGTCAGCCGCCGTTGCGCCCGGTGAGCTTGTTAGCGCAAAACGCAGGCGGAAAGATTGGGTGTCAAAGTTTGGAATTTGCGCGAGATGAACCTCAACAATATGCATTGTCAGGTTTGTGCGCGTCGCGCCAGCATCGTTTAACTCGGTTGGAGGGGGTGTTCCCCCGGTAGAGTTGAGGAGCAGCCCTTCATTTGGAACGTTTGTCCAGGTATCTTCCACGCCATCGGTGATCGAATCGCGTGTCCACTGTACTGACAGCGAATTCCCCGTCGCAATATCGTAGGCCTGCCAGAACGTGAGAATCGGCGTTCCGGTATCACCGTCGGAATCTGTAGCCGGAGCCGCGCTTAAATCAATCGGGCGGCGGAATTCGAGATAGCTAATGCGCTGCTGTTCGGGGCCAGCGCCAACGCCAACACTCTGCGGGAAGCTGCCGCCTGGGCTGCCATCCCATCCGGTGCCAGAACGCGCGTTAGTGCCCGTAACATCCCAGCGCCAGCCTTCAATATCACCGCCAGTAACCGAGCGTAGATAGTTGGAATCTCCATTGAAGATGAAGTCTGCCATCTGCGTCCGGTCGTTCATATCCCATTCATCGCCGACGGTGAAGGCCGGGGCTGTTGGATCGGAGAGCACCTCAATGTCATCAATGTTCCAGCGCACATCGCCTGGCATTGTGCTGGTGAGCATGAAGCGGAATGTGATCTGATTGCCAAGCCCAAGCGAAGATAGATCGATCTGGTTGCGTGTCCAGTTGTAATTGGCGGTGTTCCCACCATGACTTGCAATCGTGACCCATGAAGCGCCTGCCCGGTCAAAATAACCATAACCATCAACCACGTAGCTCGCCGCTTGAAGTTCGGCTGTTACGCCGGAGTTAGCGCTGAAATCCCATACATCCCACCATGAAAGCATGGGCGAAGGAACGCCGTTGATATCAACAGATCCGCGCAGTTCCAGCACGCAGGTTTGCCCTGAAGGCCAGTTTGTGGGTGTGGCATTACCGTCTTCATCCCACACGGAGGTGGGCGAGTTGCTGTTCGGATTGCTGCCGATATTAAGCCAACTGCAAGAGTTTGAGGGAGAATCTTCAGGGTGGGTATTTAGCCGCTCCATGAAGACGGTTAAGCGTGCATCCCCGCTTGGGTCGCGATATCTAATTTCTAACGTGTGGTTACCAACGGGGAAAGTGTAATCAAAAGTTCCGCTGGTGAGGAATGGCCCGCCGATCGCACTGCCATTCAGAAGGATGGCAACCGAATCGTCACCATCGCTAATGGTATAGGTGATACGCACTGGATCATTTGCGTAGGGGATATACAGGCTTTTGGTGTAGGTGGCTGAAAAATCAGTATCACCAATCGGGAAGCCCGAAACACTGGTCGGCGTATTGCCGGGGCCGCTGCTAAACCAGGTGTTATCTATAAAGCCGTTGCCTGCTAAATATTCAAGATGGCTGTATGGCGTGCCGTCATAATTGTCGCCGGTGTAATAAATGGCATTCCACTGGCCTCCACCAATGCCGAAGGTGTTATCCAAACGCCACCATTCGGGTTTGTCTGATAGATCAACATGGGGCACATCGAATACAAAGTCATCAGGCGTTGAGGGTGGGCCTGGCGTAAAGGTGTTTGTATTGGTTGGTGTATTGGTCGGTGTGGGCGTGAAGGTATTCGACGGCGTATATGTGTGGGTATAGGTGTTCGTATTAACTGAGGGGCCGGGTTCTTCTGAACGCTCTGGCAGGTCAATAGGCGTAGGATATGGCGTTTCCAACTGCGGGTTGTTGCGAATAAAGTCAACTGTTGCCCAGAAGGCGGCCGCCTGACCTTGAATGAGGGGGCAGGGGATTTGCGTATCCGGGTCTTCTGGATTTGGGCAGAATTCGAGGTTTGCGCGATCTTGGCCAATGATGTTGAAGATGACGTTGCTAAAAATATTAGCCATCGCCGGGCCAGTTGCGGCCAGCGTGACACCGGCAGCAACTGCGACCAGAATCAGGATGAGCGCGTATTCTACCAATGCCTGACCAGATCGAGCGCCAAATTTACTGCGCGCGATCCGCCGTCGCATCCGTTGTCCAAGATTCTTGGTGTTCACCATTGGAATTTGACCTCGCCTCATCCCGCTCACCCGAACAGATTGATAGAATCTGCCTATTTCTCCACATCTTATGTTACCTGAGTCCTGAAAGGTTTGAACCAAAGATTTGTGTGTAAGTTGTTCAAACTCGTTTACAAAAATATTTTGTTAAGCATTTTCGCGCCGCTTTCGCCTGCATGTTATTCTCCGTTTAATCCAGATTTAATGGCCTAGTAGCAGGAATGCAAGTGACAGCAAACATCATAGACGGAGCGTTGATCGCTGAAAAGTTGCGCGCAGACATAAAGCTGCGGGCGGCGGCTTTCACCGGGGAAATGGGATACCCGCCCGGTCTTGGCGCAGTTTTCGCTGGCGATAACCCCGCGTCTGCCCAGTATGTACGCATGAAACGCCGCGCGTGTGAACAGGTAGGCATCTATTCAGTAGCCCATCTCATGCCAGATACCTGTACGCAGGAAGAGGTTGAAGCGGCAGTAAAATTACTGAATGACGATCCGCGAATTCACGGGATACTGGTGCAGCTTCCCCTGCCGAAGCAGATTGATGAAGAAGCAGTATTGCGGCGCGTAAGTCTTGATAAAGATGTGGATGGCTTTCATCCGGTTAACATCGGCTTGCTGGGCATGAAGGGGCGAGAGCCAACCTTCACCCCGGCTACACCAACGGGGTGTATGGTGCTTTTAGAGTCGGCAGGTGTAAACCTTGAAGGCGCAAACGCTGTCGTGATCGGGCGTTCCAATATTGTCGGTCTACCGGTGGCGCTCATGCTCATGAAGGCCAATGCGACGGTTACAGTTTGCCACAGCCGCACCCGCGATATTGCGCATCATGTGCGCGAAGCCGATGTCGTGGTCGCCGCAATTGGCAAGCCGCATTTTGTACAGGGAGCTGGCTGAAACCCGGCGCTGTCGTGATCGATGTTGGCACGAACCGTATTGATGATCCGGATGACCCGCGCGGTTACCGGTTCGTTGGAGATGTTGATTTTGAATCGGCGCTGCAAGTTGCCGGAGCGATCACAAAAGTTCCCGGCGGCGTTGGCCCGATGACGATCTCCATGCTGCTTGCTAATACGATGAAAGCCGCCGAACGTTTTTCTGGAATGACGCTTTCGGATACTGAAGGATAATTTGATCTATGGGAACAACGCTCGTCCGCAATATTCATACGTTGGTGACTATGGACGATATGCGCCGCGAAATCTCGCAGGGCGCAATGTTCCTTCAGGATAACTTTATCACCGCAGTTGGGCGTCTGGCAGATATGCCGCCTATAGTGCCAGATCGGGTGATCGATCTCCCTCATCACATCGTGATACCGGGCTTGATCAATACGCATCACCATATGTTTCAGACCTTGACTCGCGTCATCGCGCAGGATAAAGAACTTTTTGAGTGGCTAACCCGGCTGTATCCCATCTGGGAGCGCTTGAATTCTGAAGCAGCTTACATCTCTGCCAAACTGGCGATGGCCGAGCTAATCCTGTCGGGTTGCACCACTTCCAGCGACCACCTGTATATCTACCCGAACGACGTTGAGTTGGACGACACCATTCGTGCCGCGCAGGAAATTGGGATGCGCTTTCATGCTGCGCGTGGATCAATGAGTGTTGGCGAAAAGCAGGGCGGGCTGCCACCGGATCGCGTAGTCGAAGATGAGGATATGATCCTGCGCGATACCCGCCGCCTGATTGAGGCCTATCACGATCCTTCACCCGGCTCAATGCTGCAAATAGTCGTTGCGCCCTGTTCGCCATTTTCGGTAAGCCAGGACTTGATGCGCGAATCTGCCGCGCTGGCGCGCAGCTATCATGTTCGCCTGCATACACATCTGGCAGAGAATACGAATGATGTTGCCTATAGTCTGGAACGATTGGGCGTATTACCCGGTGATTACGCTCAGGAAACCGGATGGCTAGGCGAAGATGTATGGCATGCGCATTGTGTTTTTCTGAATGATCGCGAGATCGGCTTGTTTGCTCGCACTGGAACAGGAGTGTGCCATTGCCCGACTTCAAATTTGCGTCTCGCATCTGGGATCGCGCCGGTGCGCAAAATGCTGGATCAAGGGGTTCGCGTAGGGCTGGGCGTTGATGGCTCTGCCTCTAATGACAGCAGCGGGCTGCTTGAAGAAGCGCGCATGGCAATGCTCGTTCAGCGGGCACGTGGCAATCCGGCGGGGTTAAGCGCCCGTGAAGCGCTGGAATTGGCGACGGTTGGCAGTGCCTCATTGCTTGGCCGTCAGGACATTGGCGCGCTCGCGCCGGGTATGGCGGCAGATTTCGCTGCTTTCAGGCTGGATCGAATTGGCTATTCTGGCGCGCTGCACGATCCGGTGGCTGCGCTGCTGTTTTGCCGTTCGGCCAACGCCGATATGGTTATGATTGATGGCAGGATTGCGGTGCAGGAGGGAAATCTACTTACAGCCGATGTTCCCGTGTTGATCGAGCGCCATAATTGTATTTCCCAGGCGTTGATTAACGACGATTAATTCGCCCTATCCTTCATGACGAACGAAGCCACCCCCCTGCGAATCGGTGTTTGGTGTGCGGTGTTTCAGCGCGAAACGCTGCTGCTTTCACAACGTGGTGATTTGAAAATTTGGAGTTTGCCGGGGGGAAGGCTGGATCTTGGGGAACGTTTGCAAGATGCTGCTGCCCGTGAAGTTGAAGAAGAGACGGGCATCGTCGCGGAAATTGAGCAGCCTTTAGCGTTGTATTACATGGTTGGTTGGAACCGCCTGAATATTTTATTTCGGGGGCGGGCAAGCGGCGGCGTTTTGCTTCCCCGCACGGATGAAACGCGTGCGAATATGTTTTTCCCGATCACAGCGTTTCCATCGGCGCCGCTAGGGCAGGTGTTGCAGGATGCTCTGCAAGATAACCCGGTGCCTCCGCGCATTATCAATCCCGGAACAGCAGAACTGCGCCGCTTGCGCCGCCGGTTGGCGATGCGTTATTTGTGGAATGCGGTGCGTGGGCGCCCTGAACCGCGCTTTCCGATTTTTGACGTTTGTGCTTCTGCTGTGATCTACCACCGGGATAGCGGGCATATTTTGACGGTGCGCGGGACGAAATCTTCGGCGGGGGAAATGCGTGAGCTGCCGCGTGTGCCTTGTGTGGGCGCGGCGCCTCCATGGGTTACACTGGCCGAAGACCTGAACCAGCGTTTTGGAGTTGCTGCTGAACTGCGCTGGGCTGGTTTGTGGCAGGACGCGCCGAACAATCGTATTGAGCTTGTTTTTTCAGCAGAATACGCGCCGAAGCAGGATTTGTTTCGCGCCGGGGAATGGTCATCACCGCGTAATACTGCGTTTAGCGACCTTGATCACCTGATTGTCGCTCAAATGAAGCAGCGTTCAGGCCTATTCCGTATATGGACTGCTGACCATCATGACACTGTGCGCGCAGGCGATATAATACAGGGTTAATTACGCAGTCCATGCGGTTGTGAACGACCTAGGGGGATGGATGGGCATAGTTGATAGGATTGCTGCCGCACGGGGTGATGTACAGCCTGATCTGGTGCTGCGTCATGCCATGCTGGTCAATGTGCTCTCTGGTGAAATCTATCTTACAGATATTGTCGTCCATGATGGCTATGTAGTGGCTCTGGGGGATGGCTATTCCGGCGCGCAGGAAATTGACTTACAAGGGCGATATGTATGCCCCGGCTTTCTCGACGCGCATATTCACATTGAAAGCAGTCTGTGTACGCCGCCCGAATATGGGCGCACCGTTTTAGCGCGTGGTGTAACCACCGTTATGACGGATCCTCATGAGATCGCCAATGTGCATGGTATTGAGGGCATCCGCTTCATGCTTGAGCGCGGGCAAGATGCGCCGTTCGATATGTTCGTGATGGCAAGCTCGTGTGTTCCGGCAACGGCTATGGAAACCAGCGGCGCGACGCTTGAATCTTCAGACTTACTTCCCCTGAAAACCCACCCGCGCGTGCTTGGTCTCGCTGAAATGATGAATTACCCCGGCGTGATCTATGCTGACGAAGATATTTTGCAGAAATTGGAAGATTTTGGAGACAGGCCGCTAGACGGGCATATCCCCGCCGTTACTGGCAAGCCATTGAATGCATACGTGGCCGCAGGAATTTCCAGCGATCATGAATGTACGACAGTTGCCGAAGCGCAGGAAAAGCTGCGGTTGGGCATGACCATTTTCATCCGTGAAGGTACTACCACCCGCAATCTGCGGCCGCTGCTCCCGTTAGTCACCCCCATGAATCACACGCGCCTGTGTTTTTGCACCGACGATCGCCAGCCTAACAGCTTGCTGGATGATGGCGCAATTGATTACATGGTGCGGGTTGCAATTGCCGGTGGCCTAGAGCCGATGCTCGCTATTCGGATGGCGACGATCAATACCGCCAATTACTTCCGCCTGTATGATCGCGGCGCGGTGGCATTGGGGCGGCGTGCTGATCTGGTCGTGTTTTCAGACGTGAACGATTTGCGCGCCGAAATGGTCTTCAAAGATGGCAAACTTGTGGCGCAAAATGGTGAGATGCTGCTGCCGCGTGTATCCACTACGCCAACCATAACTTTGCCAGCTTCTATGAATGTGCATCCTTCATCGCTGAACTTCAAAATTCCGGCGTCTGGCAGTCGTGCGCGGGTGATCGGCGCTGATCCGGATCAGGTGGTGACCGAACACCTGTTGATGGATGTGCCTGTGGTGAACGGTGAAGCCGTTGCCGATATAGATCAGGATATCCTTAAGATTGCGGTGATCGAACGGCATAAAGCCAGCGGCAATGTAGGCAAGGGTTTCATCCATGGTGTTGGTTTGAAACACGGCGCGCTGGCGGGTTCAGTAGCCCACGATCATCACAATCTGGTCGTGATCGGCGCAGACGACGCGAGTATGCTCACTGCGGCGAAGGCCGTTATTGAGATGGGCGGCGGTCTGGCAGTTGCCGATGGCGATCAGGTTTTAGGGACGCTGCCGCTGCCCGTTGGTGGCTTGATGACGGAAGCCCCCATTGAGGATGTGCGCCGTGATTATGATCATCTCATTGAACTGGCACAGCAGCTTGGCAGCACAATGCACGATCCGTTCATGTTGATGAGTTTTATGGGGTTGGAAGTCATTCCTAAGTTGAAATTGACCGACATCGGCCTTGTAGATGTCGAGCAGTTTACAGTTGTCGAGACGTTCATCTAAGAGAGAAAACACATGGTAGATAGCGCGATTATCGAGCAAATACACAGCCGCGTAGCCGAGCAGCGCGGCGCAATTATCCAGTTTCTGAAAGACCTGTGCGCCATTCCCAGTTATGACAGCAAAATTCGTCAGGTGGGGGAGCGCGCCGAAGCTGAAATGCTGGCATTAGGCTTTGATGAGGTCTGGTTTGACCAGATGGGTAATGTTGTTGGTCGTATTGGCGATGGCCCGAAGAAATTGCTATACGATAGCCATATTGACACCGTTGGCATTGGCGACCCTGAAGAGTGGGCGTGGGATCCCTTTTTAGGCAAGGTAGAAGACGGCGTTTTCTTTGCGCGTGGGGCTTGCGATGAAAAAGGCAGCACCCCCGGCATGATCTATGGGCTGGCTTTAGCGCGCGATCTGGGGCTGTTGGAAGGCTGGACGGCGTACTATTTTGGCAACATGGAAGAATGGTGTGATGGCATCGCCCCCCACGCGCTGGTAGAGGCAGAAGGGCTGCGCCCCGACTTTGTGGTGATCGGTGAGCCGACCAAAATGCAGGTATACCGGGGGCACAAAGGCCGCGTGGAAATGCAGGTGGTTGCCAAAGGCAAAAGCGCGCACGCCGCGAGTAATTTCCTTGGTGATAACGCGATCTATAAGCTGCTGCCCGTTATTGATGCCATAAGCAAGCTTGAACCTGAATTAGGTGATCATGAATTTCTAGGGCATGGGCGTATCACGGTGACTGATATGCATGTAAAAACGCCTAGCATCAATGCGGTGCCAGATGAAGCGCTGATCTATATTGATCGCCGCGTGACCTTTGGCGAAACGCCTGAAGGGGAATTGGAACGTATCCAGCGGGTGATTGGTGACCGCCAGGATATTGAAGCCTCCATTTTGTTCTACGACGATCCCAGCTATACCGGCTTTGTATTCCCTGTGGATAAGATTTATCCGGCCTGGGCGCTTCCAGAAGATGATGCCTATGTTCAGGCGGGCGTGCAGACAGGAACCGCCTTGTGGGGGGCGCCGCTGCCCACTGGTAAGTGGGATTTTTCGACCAATGGCACGTATTGGATGGGTAAGGCAGGTATTCCGAGTATCGGGTTTGGCCCCGGCGATGAAATTCATGCCCATACGGTGATTGATCAGGTGCCGCTTGAGGATGTCGTTCGCGCTACGGAATGGTACGCATTACTGCCCGCCATGATCCAGCCATAGACAAAAAGGAACATACGCATCATGATCATGATCACTGGTAATTTCGCGATTGTGCCGTCTCGGCGGGGCGAATTTCTGGCGTTTGCGCGGGAATTAGTTGAGCAGGAACGCGATACCCCCGGCTGCCTTGCGTTCGCCA
The DNA here is from genome assembly GCA_001567085.1 of Chloroflexi bacterium OLB15. Classification (GTDB taxonomy): domain Bacteria; phylum Chloroflexota; class Anaerolineae; order Aggregatilineales; family Phototrophicaceae; genus Flexifilum. Next base: position 21,095 of record LMZS01000019.1, on the reverse strand, counting down.
TTTATGAAGACGTTACCCGTGAAAATCATTTCTTGATGCTAGAGCAGTGGGCGGATTCAGAGGCTTTGGATCACCACACTGCTACGCCCGAATTTGATCAAAATGACAGCGCCTTAAACTCGTTTATTGACGGGGAACCCGGTTGGGATGAATACGAGTTTGATGCCTAGGTTGTTCTCTATTCTTCGTTTTCAATAAAGGCCGAGCTGCCTTCAATGGGAGAATGCTATGCAAACGGATTTGCGCGGGCGGGATAGTATTGCGCCTGAACTGGAATGGACGCGCGATGAGCTGGACACGGTGCTGGATGTCGCGTGGGATTTGAAACGCAGGCGTGCATTGGGTGAACCCCATGCGCTGCTGCGCGATAAAGTGTTGGGGATGCTGTTTTTCTTCACCAGCACCCGCACTCGCACCTCTTTTGAGGCAGGTATTGCTCAATTGGGCGGGCACGGCATGTTCATTGATAGTGAAACAACCCAGATCAGCCATGGCGATACGGCGAAGGAAATTGGCGAAATCGTCGGGCGTTATACCGACGGTATCGCAATTCGCCAATGCGATTGGAAATTCGGCAATCAGTACATTCGTGAAGTGGCAGAAGCCAGCCGTGTGCCCGTTCTGAATATGCAGTGCGATGTCTACCACCCATTTCAGGCGCTGGCAGACCTGATGACGATTCAGGAAAAGTTTGGGCGTGATTTGCGCGGCAAAACCATCAACGTCAGCTATGCTTATGCTTCCAGCTATCAGAAGCCGCTTTCGGTGCCGCAAAGCCTGATTCTGTTGATGACCCGTTTCGGTATGAATGTGCGTTTGACGTACCCTGAAGAATTTGCGCTGATGCCGGAGATTGTGCAGCAGGCGAAAGACAATGCGAAGCAGTCGCGCGGTTCGTTTGAAATTCTGCATGATTTTGATGCGGGCTTCAAAGGCGCGGATATTCTCTATCCCAAATCATGGGGCTGTTGGATGACCACCGAAGATAAGGCTGAATCTGCTAAGATCGGCGCGAAATACACGGATTGGATCACCGATGATCGCCGCATGGCTTTGGCAAATGAAGATGCGATTTACATGCACTGCCTGCCTGCTGATCGCAATATCGAAGTGACCGACTCGGTGATTGATGGCCGGCAAAGCGTGGTCTACGATGAAGCCGAAAACCGCCTGCATGCCCAGAAAGCTGTTATGGCGCTGACCATGCGTTCCTAGCGTTTCTCGCTAAAACCAGTACGTTTTTTGGCCGGTGTTTCGCCTATAATGGAGAAATACCGGCTTTTTATATGGATGAAAATCAAGCGTATGCCCACAAACGACGAAATTGAAAAGGCGCGGCAGGCGATCATGCGCTTGAGGGAACTTCTGGATATCATGCGCGCGCAGTTGCAGGAGGGTGAGCAGGTTTACCAGCAGCTATTTGCGCATGTATCTGCGGAAGATAAGGCCGCGCTGAAAGAAAAAGAGCTTCAGCGCGTGGCAGCTTTTGCCGTGTTGGAAGATTCGACCTTGCTCAGTAATGCCGCGCTTCACTTACGCTTTGTGGCGCGTAATCTGGAAAAAGATTTTGAGCAGTTGTACGACAATCTCATGACCGAGTAAGCCTATGCCCGAATTTGCCGTAGCAAGCGCTGTTGGGTTCATCGGTGAAATAGTAAATCGCTTGCCCAAAGATTTAACGAATCAGGTTGCTTCAGGGTTTTGGCCTGATTTTGCGCCCATGCCTGATCTGTTGATCCTTGCATACGGCTCACGCACCGATAAGGTTGTTTTGGCTCGCAGTAATGCAGGATATTCACGTATTCCCTGGAAACACAGAAGATATTTTCGCTCAGGAACAGATTAATCTATCACTTAAGGACATCATGCCATGCCTACAAAACTCGCTGTTGTCGCTATTGGTGGAAATTCTCTCATTACTGATCCGAAGCAGCCGCAGGTGAGCCATCAATGGGACGCCGTGCGTATCACTTGCGAACATATTGCCGATATGTTCGCTGAAGGTTGGAATGTGATCGTTACGCATGGTAACGGCCCGCAGGTTGGCTTTATTCTGCGGCGCTCAGAATTGGCATCCAATGAAGTACATACCGTTCCACTGGATTTGATCGTAGCCGATACGCAGGGATCAATCGGCTACATGCTTCAACAGTCGCTGGATAATTCGCTGCGGCGGCGGGGCATTAACCGGACGATTGTGACCGTTGTAACTCAGGTGCGCGTTGATGCGCAGGATGCCGCTTTTGAGAACCCCAACAAGCCTATTGGCGGCTTTATGGCTGAAGAACAGGCAAAGCGCTATCAGGCTGAAGGCTGGAATGTGATGGAAGATGCCGGGCGTGGCTGGCGGCGCGTGGTGGCATCGCCCAAACCGCTGGCTATCCAGGAAATTAACGCGATTCGGGCGCTGATCATGAATGATTACATCGTGATCGCTGGCGGCGGTGGCGGTGTGCCTGTGATTCGTGATGATCAGGGTGAGTTGCGCGGCGCCTTTGCGGTTATTGATAAAGATCGTGCCAGCAGCCTTCTGGCGCAGCAGTTACGCGCTGATTTGTTTGCCATTTCAACCGGCGTTGAAAAAGTGGCGATCAATTTCAATAAGCCGAATCAGCAGTTGCTGGATCAAATGACTTTGGCGGAAGCGCGAACATATATGCAAGAGGGGCATTTTGCGCCCGGAAGTATGCTGCCTAAAGTTGAAGCCGCTATAGACTTTGTGCAAATGGGCGGGCCGCTTGCGATTATCACCGATCCAGAGCATCTGGCGCAGTCGCTTCGCGGGGAAGCTGGCACCCGCATTGTACCGGGATGAGATTAACTTCTTATGGCTGAAATTCTGAAGTTGCAATGTTCAATCTGTCATCGGGAATACGCGCCCGACGAAGTGCAGTATACCTGTATTGATTGTGGTGAAGTTGGCACGCTGGATGTGTTGTACGATTACGAAGCGCTGCGCGCCAGTGTGAGTCGTGATCGTTTGGAATCCAGCAATGACCATACCCTGTGGCGCTACCGTGAGCTGCTGCCACTTGGCTCAAGGGCAGTGATCACGCCGCTGTCGGTGGGCATGACGCCGGTTTACGCCGCGCCGCGCCTTGCGGCTGAACTTGGCGTAGCGCGGGCATGGGTCAAAGACGATGGCCGTAACCCAACCGGTTCGCTAAAAGACCGTGCCAGCGCCTTAGTGGTTGCCAGAGCGATGGAAGCAGGGGTAAAGACGGTTAGCACAGCCAGCACCGGAAACGCCGCTGCCGCGCTTGCCGGTATTTCTGCCTCAGTGGGCATGGCGCCCGTGATTTTCGTTCCCGCTTCAGCGCCGGAAGCCAAGATCGCGCAGCTGCTGGTCTATGGCGCGAAGGTTGTCCTGATTGAAGGCACGTATGATCAGGCTTTCGACCTGTGCTTTACGATTTGCCAGCAGAAAGGCTGGTACTGCCGAAATACAGGCATCAACCCGTTCACTGTTGAGGGCAAAAAGACGGTTGCCTTTGAGCTGGCGGAACAGTTAGGCTGGCAAATACCGGATGTAGTGGTAGTGTCAGTTGGCGACGGAAATATCATTGCCGGGGTACATAAAGGATTTGTTGATCTATTACAATTAGGCTGGATTTCAAGGATTCCCCGCTTGATCGGTGTACAAGCAGTAGGAAGCTCGCCGCTGGTGCGTGCATGGAAAGATGGCATCTCGGCGCGTGATATGCAGCCTGTAAACGCGGAAACGATTGCGGATAGCATTTCCGCAGGCGTGCCCCGTGACCGCGCCAAAGCCTTGCGGGCGGTGCGCCAGACGGACGGCGCTTTTGTAGATGTAACCGACGACCAAATATTACAAGCCATTCCTGTGGTGGCACAGTTGACCGGCGTTTTTGCCGAGCCTGCCGCCGCCGCCGCGTTTGCGGGGGTGAAAGTTGCCATCGAACGCGACTTCATTCAGCAGTCAGAGCAGGTGGCAATTTTGCTCACAGGAAATGGACTGAAGGATATTCGTCGCGCGCAGCAGTCAGTTGGCAAGCCGGTTCGCTCAGCGCCGGATGTCGAATCAGTGTTGCGCGCGTTATCACAATGAGGTTGCAATGAGCGAGCGAGTGCATCCCGTATTTTCAATTGTTGCCCCCATCTACAATGAAGAGGGCAATATTGACCTGCTTTATGAGCGTATATCGCAGGTGATGGATTCAACTGGCGAAAGCTGGGAACTGATCATGGTGAACGATGGCAGCAGGGATCGTTCATCGGTATTGATGGATGCATTGGCAGACCGCGATCCGCGCATAAAGTGTATTCATTTTGCCCGTAATTTCGGCCACCAGACCGCTGTTACGGCGGGCATTGATCATGCTTTGGGCGATGCCACGATTCTGATTGACGCCGACCTTCAAGACCCGCCGGAACTTATTCTGGAGATGATCGAGCGTTGGCGCGCGGGGTATCAGGTTGTGTACGCTGTGCGCGAAAAACGTGAGGGTGAAAGCTGGTTCAAAGAGTTTTCAGCCAAGATGTTTTACCGCGTTATGTATCGCATCACCGATGTTGATATTCCCGTAGATACCGGTGATTTTCGATTGATGGATCGCAGCGTGGTTGAAGTGCTTCAGCACATGCGTGAACATAACCGCTTCATTCGCGGCATGACCAGTTGGGTGGGTTTCAAACAGACTGGCGTGAGCTATGTGCGTGATGCCCGGCATAGCGGCGAAACAAAGTACCCGCTGCGCAAAATGATCCGGTTTGCGATGGACGGCATCACCAGTTTCTCTTATTTCCCGCTGCAAATCATGCTCTACGTCAGCGGTATTCTAGGCTTTCTGGCGCTGCTGGCAATACCCATCGTCGCAATTCTTCGCTTGTTCTACGGCGTGGATTTTTTTGGCGGGCAGGCCACAACCATTATCGTGGTTTTGCTGATGAGCGCTTTCCAGCTATTCTTTATGTTCTTTCTGGGTCAGTATGTGGCGCGCATCTACGACGAAACCCGCAACCGCCCGCTGTATGTTGTGGCGCGGCGTGAAGGCTTTTCGCCACAGCAGCCTGTGCCTTTAGCTGCCCATGCGCGTGAAAATATGCCTGACGCCATAGAAGCAGAAATTGAAGGAGCTGCCGCCGGGGAAACTGTATGAGCGATCCGGAAAGCGATTTACAGGCGATAGTTCAGCGTTACCAGCAGGTGGTGCTGGAATATGAGGAGCTGGATCAACAGATTGATCGGCTCTTGATGGAATATGGCGGCGCAAGCGAAAATATGCCGCAGTGGGAACTGGCGCGCTATCGTAAACTGGCTCGTCAGCGTGACGATCTGCAAAACGAGATGCGTGATCTGGAAGCGCAGTTGCAATTAGACGATTCTGAAACAGATTCTGGAGAAATATCTTGATTACTGGCCCAACTTTTGAAGAGATGCTGCACCCCCAAAAGATTGACTCGGCAGTACGCGCAAAAGCAGTGCAGGCGCTCCGCGAACAGCCATTGGAGCCAATCAACCTGTTCAATATCACCTGGCGTGATCCTGAAAATCAGGTCTATCACGTTGTGCTGCCGCATGAACTGACCGGCGTAGATGCCGATATTGTCGTCATGTATGGCAAATCATTTCCTTCTGGCAGTCATAAAGTTGGCGCCGCTTACAGCATTTTGCTCGAAAAGGAATTGTTCGGGGAAGTTGACCCACAGGTAAACACGCTGGTTTGGCCTTCTACAGGTAATTTTGGCATTGGCGGCGCGTGGGTTGGCGGGCGTATGGGCTGTAACAGCCTTGTAGTGCTGCCTGAGGGCATGAGCCGCGAACGGTTTGAGCGTATTGAAAGCTACGGCGCTAAGGTGATCAAAACCTACGGCTCCGAAAGCAACGTCAAGGAAATTTATGACGAAACGCATCGTCTGCGAACCTCAAATCCCAATATCCGCATCCTCAATCAGTTCGCAGAGATGGGGAACTACCGTTTCCACTATCACGTCACCGGTAACACTATCGTTGAACTGGCTGGGGAATTGAAGGAACGGGGTATCGGGAACGGCAAAGTGGCGGCTTTTGTGTGGGCGCCGGGAAGCGGTGGCACCAACGCGGCAGGGGATCGCGTGAAGCAGGTATTCCCCGATGCGGTGAACGTGGCGCTGGAGCCGATTCAATGCCCGACGCTCTATAACAACGGCTACGGTTCCCACGATATTCAGGGCATTGGCGATAAGCACGTCACCTGGATTCATAACGTATGGAATACCGATGCGGTCATGTGCATAGACGATATGGCCTGCAAAAAAGGGTTGCAGTTGTTAAGCGAGCCTGCCGGTGTGGCTGCGCTCGTCAATCGTTTTGGCGTGCCAGAAGCGCAGGCACAGTTCCTGAGCACGTTGTTCGGGATCAGCGGCGTTTGCCATATCCTTGGCGCGATCAAGACCGCGAAAACCTACGGCTTCGGGCGTGGTGATGTGGTATTTACTGCTGCCGCTGATAGCCTGGATCGCTATTACTCAGTGATGGATGCCATGCGTGAACAGTATGGCGCGCTTGATGAAGCTGCGGCTGTTGGCCGTGTAGAAGGCATTTTCCATGCCGCTACCACCGACTGGGTGCAGGATGGCACGCGGCAGGCACGCGAACGCTGGCACAATCTGAAATACTATACGTGGGTTGAGCAGCAGGGTAAGACAGTTGAAGAGCTGGATGCCCAGCGCGATCCTGCGTGGTGGCAGGCGCATCAGGCGAAAGTGGCTGAAATTGACTCGCGCCTGAATGCTTTGCGCGCGGCGCTTCCTGTGTAATCTGCTGTGTACCCTGAAGATCGCGTGCTGGTTGGCGTGATCAATCGCAAGCGTGATCTGGCAGCGGCGCTCAATGATCGCTGGTATCGTATTCCGCTGGCACGGTTTAAGGGCGTAGTGGATTATGAGTACATCGCCTTTTTCCTGAACAGATCGTTAGCGCAGGGCAAAAGCGGTATTTACTATTATGCTCGTTTGCAAGGGGTTGAACTGCTGAGGCGGCGTGATCTTCTGCCTCAGGAAGCCGATCACCAGCGGGCAGCGGAATTATATTATCGCATCGCTCTGGGCCAGATTCAGGGCAAGACCCCGCCGATCTTGAATCCGGGAAGACGGGCAGTTACATTCTTATTCACAACATGGGATCGTTTTTGTGAGGCAAAGACGATCTCTGATCTTTACCTCACGGATGCGCGCTTCGTGCAGCGCTTCCCTGACAAACAGGGTAATTGAATATGCTCTTGATCAATGGCCGCATTATCACCTGTGACGATAGCAATCGCGTTCTTCACAATTATGCCTTACGGATCGTAGGCAGCAGCATCGCTGAAATCGCGCCGCAGCGCGAATTGCAGGAACGTTTCCCGCAAGACGAGCAGGTGGATGTTAACGGGCAGTGGATCATGCCCGGCAGCATTTGCGCGCATACCCATTTTTATGGGGCTTATGCGCGGGGTATGGGTATTCCCGGCCCTGCGCCCAAAGATTTCCCGGAAATACTCACCCGTCTATGGTGGAATTTAGATAAGGCGTTAGATCGAGATGCTGTTCGTGCCAGCGCCTTAGTATGCCTTGTGGATGCCGTCAAGCATGGCACTACAACGCTGTTTGATCATCATGCCAGCCCAAATTTTATTGAGGGCAGCCTTGATTTGATCGCTGGAGCGGTGGATCAGGCGGGGCTTCGGGCGGTGTTGTGCTATGAAGTCACGGATCGTGACGGTTTAGATAAAGCCCACGCGGGTATTCAGGAAAATGTGCGTTTCATGAAAGCTGCGCGGGATAGCGCGCGGCTGCGGGGCACCTTTGGGCTGCATGCCAGCCTTAGCCTGAGCGATGTCACCTTAGCCGCGTGCGCCGATGCCAACCCCGCCGATGAAGGGTTTCATGTGCATGTGGCCGAGCATGAAGCCGATGAAATTGACTCTGTGAACAAATCGGGATTGCGGGTGGTGCAGCGGCTGGACAAATTCGGCTTGCTGCGCCGAAAGACTATCACCGCGCACTGCGTCCATATTGACGAAAGTGAGCGCGATTTGCTTGCTGGCAAAGGGATATGGGTCACGCATCAACCGCGCTCCAACATGAATAATGCAGTCGGCGCGATGGCTTTTGATGATTTTATGTCGCGCAGCATGAATATATGCATCGGCAATGACGGCTTTAGCAATGCCATGTGGGAAGAATGGAAGGCGGCGTACTTCCTGCATAAAGTGGTCAATCGCGATCCCCGCCGTGCGAATGGTTCCGATGTGTTCAATGCCGCAGTTAAGAATAATGCGCGTCTGGCAGAGCAGTTTTTCACGGGCGCTGGTCTTGGTAAGTTGGCTGCTGGCAGCCGTGCTGATTTAATTCTGGTGGATTATCAGCCGTTTACGCCGCTGGAAAGTGGCAATCTGCCTTGGCATATCATTTTCGGTTTTGAGCCGTCAATGGTGACTGCCACGATGGTTGATGGTCGCTGGCTAATGCGTGACCGTAAGCTGTTAACTTTGGATGAACGTGCTATCGCGGAAGAAGCGATAGCGCTTGCGCCGCAGGTTTGGGCGCGTTACCAGTCATATTTTCAGGGGAGTGTGCAATAATGGCGGAAGACCGTACTCTGGTTACGGTTGCTGTGCTCGGTGGCACAGGCAAGGAAGGCAGCGGCTTAGCGGCGCGTTGGGCGCTGCATGGCTACCATGTAATCATCGGCTCGCGTGAGGCGGAAAAAGCCCAGAACCGCGCGGCAGAGTTGAACGAGTCGCTCGGCGGCGCATACTTGGTCGGTATGGACAATATTTCGGCGGCGCAGCAGGCGAATCTGGTGGTGTTAACCGTTCCTTACAGCGCGCACCGCGCCACGCTGGAAAGCGTGAAAGATCAGCTTGTCGGAAAAATTCTCGTAGATGTAACCGTTCCACTGGCTCCGCCAAAAGTGCGCAGCGTAAGTATTCCTGAAGGCAAAGCCGCCGCCCTCGAAGCTCAGGCGTTTTTAGGCGATGGTGTAAAAGTTGTAGCAGCCTTTCAGAACGTGAGCGCAGAAAAGCTGGTTGATCCTGCTGTAACCGTTGACTGTGACGTGTTGATCACTGGCGATGATGCTGATGCGAAGGCTGAGGTTACCAGGCTGGTTGAAGCGGCTGGTATGCGGGCTGTTGATGCCGGGCTGCTGGTCAATGCGATTGCGGTTGAGGCGTTAACGCCGGTGCTGTTGTACATCAACAAAAAGTACAACGTGCATGGTAGTGGTATCCGCATTACTGGCATATAACCCGATCATGTCTATATCCCCTGATATTCGCTTAACCGCGCTGCCCGGCATCCCGATCATCGTGCCTGGCACTGATCTGGTTGCGACTATTATCGCGGCGCTTGAACAGGCCGGTTTAGTTTTACAGGCGCGGGATGTGCTAGTCGTCACGTCCAAGATCGTTTCCAAGTCTGAGGGGCGGTTTGTGCGCCTTGCTGATGTGCAGCCAGGAGATGAAGCCCTGCGCCATGCCGAAATTGTTGGTAAAGATCCGCGCATGGTTGAATTAGTGCTGCGTGAAAGTCAGGAAGTTTCTCGCGAAGGCGTGAACACCCTGATTGTGCGCCACAAACTGGGGTTTGTCTCTGCGAATGCCGGCATTGACCAGTCCAATCTGGATGGCGGTGATGAGCAGGTGTTGCTGCTGCCTGTTGACCCGGATGCTTCGGCTCGCGCTATTAGCGAAGGCTTGAAAGCCAGGACTGGTGTTGAGGTTGGCGTGGTCATCAGCGATTCGCACGGTCGCCCATTTCGCATGGGCAATGTAGGCGTGGCAATTGGTTCAGCCGGAATTCCTGCGCTCCGTGACTTGCGTGGGCAGCCTGATTTGTTCGGGCGCATCTTGAAATATACTCAGCAGGGCTTTGCAGACATGATCGCTTCGGCTGCTGGCCTTGTTTCTGGCGAAGGGGCGGAAGGCCGCCCGGTGGTGCTGGTTCGTGGCTTGCAGTTTTCAGAAGCGGCAGGACGGGCGAGCGATCTGGTGCGCCCGGTTCATCAGGATTTATTTCGCTAAGGGGTTGAGTTGGATTTTTTTCAGGTCAACCGTACCCGGCGCTCTATACGCCGCTATTCAGCGCAGCCCGTGTCACGAACGCTGCTTGAACAGCTTCTCTCTGAGGCGATTCAGGCGCCGTCGGCGCATAACCGCCAGCCCTGGCGTTTTGCCGTCATTCAAGATGCTGAAACTAAAACCCGCCTCGCAGTTGCGATGGGCGAACAGTTGCGCGCCGATCTGGCAGCAGATGGCTTAGATGCGGCGGCCATCGAAGCGGATGCAGCGCGTTCGTATGCGCGCGTGACTGGCGCGCCAGCCGTCATCATCCTCTGCCTCTCGATGGCCGATATGGATCGCTATGCCGATGAGAAGCGCAGCCACAATGAATATTTAATGGCGGCGCAAAGCGTGGCGATGGCCGGGCAAAATTTGCTGCTGGCTGCTGCCGCTTATGGGCTTGGCGCGTGCTGGATGTGTGCGCCGCTGTTCTGCCCTGATGTAGTGTGTTCGACGCTTGAACTGCCTGATGGCTGGCAGCCCCAGTCATTGATCACTGTGGGGTATCCGGCTGAAGTGAAGCGCAAATCTCGAAACCCGCTGGAAAAGAATGTGCTGTGGCGCTAAGACCTGAACATGTCGTGGCTTTGGTGGGGGGCGTTGGCGGCGCAAAACTGGCTGCCGGGCTAGTGCGAATATTGCCGCCAGAACAGCTCACAATTGTCGTGAATACTGGCGACGATTTTTGGCACTATGGCTTACGCATTTGCCCTGACCTCGATACCGTAATGTACACGTTGGGCGGATTAGTTGATCCGGTCAACGGTTGGGGCGTGGCTGGCGATACTACCGCCCTGCTGGATGCATTAAAGCGTTACGGCGAAGATGCGTGGTTTCGCCTTGGCGATCAGGATGTTGCTACCCATTTGCTGCGCAGTGAAGCGCTGCGAAATGGGGAGCGATTGACGGAGGTCACCCGCCAGCTAACAAATAAATTGGGCATCCTTCATCCATTATTACCAATGACGGATGCGCCAGTTGAGACGATGATTGATACTGTGGAATATGGTGAGCTGCCATTTCAAACCTATTTCGTGCGCTACCGTTGGCAGCCAACCATGAAAGCGCTTCGTTATGCAGGCGCGGATCATGCTGAAGCGTCTCCAGAAGTGATTGCGGCGTTGGAAAATGCAGATGCGATCTTAATCGCGCCTTCCAACCCTTGGCTTTCGCTGGCTCCGATGCTGGCTGTGAAGCCATTTCGCGAATTGCTTCTAGAGAAGAACGTCCCTCGCGTTGCTGTTAGCCCGATTGTTGCGGGAACAGCAATTAAGGGTCCTGCGGCTAAACTTATGGCAGAATTAGGGTATGATGTATCACCACGCTCTGTTGCCGATTTCTATGGAGACCTCATCAGCGGTTTTGTCTACGATATTCAAGACTCCAATCTTAAAATTTCTGGTAAAAAGACTTTTATGACTGACACTATTATGCGTGATCAGGCTGACCGTGAGCGGTTGGCAGGGCAAATTCTGGACTGGATTACCGCCGAGGTGTGGGATTGACCGTCTGGGCAATCATTCCCGTTAAACCACTGGGCAGGGCAAAAAGCCGGTTGGCGAGTGTATTGGCGGCTGAAGAACGGCAGGCGCTGGCTGAGGCTTTGCTGCGGCACGTCGTGAAAACGGTGAAGGCCGTGCCTGGCGTGGCTGGCGTTCTGGTGATCAGCCGCGATCCCCGCGCTCTGGCGCTTGCCCGTGATCTGGGCGCAAACACGGTTCAGGAAAGCGGTACCCCTGAATTGAATAACGCCTTGATGCGCGCGACCCAGGTGATCACTGCCTGGCGTGGCCGGGCGGTGCTGATTCTGCCTGCCGATTTACCCCTGATTAACGGGGAAGATGTGGTTGAGATTCTGAAACTTGGCGAAGACGAAGGCACAGTGGTGTTGGCGACTGATCGCAATCAGGATGGCACCAACGCGCTGTTTAGTCGCCCGCCGGGGCTGATCCCATATGCGTTCGGGCAGGATAGTTTCCTTCGGCATCTGTCACTGGCAAAAGACGCTGGCGCTGAGGTGAAAGTGTATTCTTCCGAGCGCATTAAACTGGATATTGATGTGCCTGCTGATCTGGAATTACTTCGGCAGATAAATCCGCATTTTGAACTGCCTGTTAATTTCTCTGCTCAAAGTTAAAATAGGCGCTGTTGTGTTCGTGTATTCAGGCGTTTTGCCACCCGGCAAGGCGGGTAAAACGCGCATGCTGAAGGGGAAGAATTGTCATGGCTGACCGTGTTGCGCTGTATTTGCAAGATGCCCATACCCTGCAAGATGCTATCAGTTTCGTTCAACACGCCGAGAAAAGGGGCTTTGAGGCTGTATGGCAGGCTGAAAGCCGCCTGGTTCGCGATGCGATTGTGCCGATGGCCGCTTTTGCCGCCACCACCAGCCGCATCAAGATTGGCTCTGGTGTGATAAATAACTGGACGCGTAACGCGGCGGTGATCGCGGCCACCTTCCTAACCTTGGATGACCTTGCGCCAGATCGCATCATTTGTGGCATCGGCGCATGGTGGGATCCGCTGGCCGCAAAAGTGGGTATTAAACGCGATAAGCCGCTTCTTGCGATGCGCGAAACGGTCACCACCGTGCGCGCGCTTTTGAAGCGCGAACGTGTGACCTTTCAAGGGGAATTTGTGCAGTTGGATGACGTTGAATTAGATGTGGTTCACGGGCGCAAAGAGCCGCGCAACGTGCCCATCTATATTGGCGCAACTGGCCCGCAAATGATGGCGCTGACTGGCGAAATTGCCGATGGCGCGGTGCTCAATTATCTGGTCGCGCCTCGTTACAATCAGGGGGCGCTGGATCAATTGGAGCAGGGCGCGAAGAAAGCCGGGCGCTCGATAGATGAAATTGACCGCCCGCAGTTGGTGGTTTGCTCCGTAGATAATGATCGCAAGCGGGCGTTGGACGGGGCGCGCAAACTGGTTACCCAGTATCTGGGCCAGCAGCCGCACATCATGAAAGCCAGCGGCGTCAGTCAGGAATTGCTTGACGAAATCAATCAGGTGTTGACGTGGCCTGCCACCGAAGAACAGATTCTGGAAGCCATGAAACTGGTGCCAGATGATGTCGTACAGATGATCACCGCCAGCGGCACGCCTGAAGAAGTGCGGGCAAAGGTGCGCGAATACGTGCAGTATGGGGCCACCTGTCCGATTCTATACCCGCTTGGCCCTGATGTGCGTCTGATGATTGACACCTTTGCCGACGGGTATTCCAATTAACATCGGCAGTCGGATCGCCGGTTTGTATGGGGGCAAAGCAGCCTTTGCCCCTGCATCTCTGATCAACGCTGCATCTTTTTACATTCTGCAATCAACCTCATGCTCACCCTGAACCAGCCACACGTAAGCCGCGCTGCAAACCTGCTTGTCTGGCTGAGCTGCTGCATTCTGGCGGGTAGTACGTTTATCATTTATCTCGGCTTAGGCCAGTCGTCGGGGCAGGGTGTTGTAATGCCCCTTGACGATGCCTATATCCATTTCCAATATGCGCGCCAGCTTGCTAGCGGTCAGCCCTATATCTATAACCCCGGGCTGCCACCCACAAGCGGCGCCACCAGTTTCTTATATCCCTATGTGCTGGCAATCGGGTCGCTGCTTGGTTTTAGCGGCCAGAATCTCGGCGTCTGGGCGATGGCTGTTGGCTTTGCCGCGCTGGCATTATGCGGATGGTTGATCTATCGCTTCTCATTAGGCTGCGGCGTTCCCCTTTGGATTGCGGCGCTGGGCGGGTTTGCCTTTCAATTGCATGGCGCGGCTGCATGGCATGCTGCCAGTGGGATGGAAACCATGCTGGCGACGCTGTTCTTGCTATGGCTGCTGAATGCGTTGCTTCAAAGCCAGCATAGGGCGGCTATCGTGGCCGCGTCGTTATGTGCGCTGACCCGGCCAGAAGGGTTGATTGCGGCTGGCGCGGCGATGCTGGTGCTGGCCGGGCAAAATATAGCAAGCGTTGAGGGTGAGACGTTTTTTACGCGCCTCAAAAATTCACTACGGTTAACGTCGGGGCGCTGGCTCGCGCTGCTGATCCCGTTTGCTGCGGCGCTGGTACAGCCTGCGGTCAATTATCTGCTCACCGGGTCAGCCGTCGCTTCTGGCAACGCGGCGAAATCGCTGTTTGGCATCATCCCGCTCGATCTTTCCGTAATTGCCGCGCGTATTGCTGAAAACTTCGTGCGTATGTGGCGTGAATGGGTCACTTCCAGCGGCGCCTGTGGTATGTTGGGCCGTTTGTAGCGACGCTGGCTGTGCTGGGCGGTATCGCTTTATGGTTGATGCGCCAGCGGCGAATCGTGGTGTTTGTCCTGCTTACGCTTGTTTTCACCGCGTTAGCAATCAGCACGTTAGATACAGCCTTCTGGCATTTCAAACGCTATCAAATGCCCTTGATCGCGCTTTTCTCGGCATTTGCGCCACTGGGCGCGGCTTTCCTCGCCAATGGTTTTTCAATTTCACCCCGCTGGCGCGCGCGCAAAGTGTTGCTTGTCGCTGCTGGCGCTTCGGTAGCCGTGACACTGGTGATCTCGTGGCGTTTTGCGCCAGCTTATGCTGCTAACACGGGATACGTTGCCGCGCAGCCGCTGCTAATGGCGCGCTGGCTCTTTGAAAACGCGCCGGATGAGGCGGCAGTTGCGGTTCACGATGTCGGGGCGATGCGATATTTAGGCGAGCGTACCACCTTGGACATCGTTGGCTTGACCACGCCGGGCGCCGCAGATTACTGGCGCAATGGGCCGGGTAGCGTTGGTGAATTTATTGATGCCCAGCGCCCCGATTTGATTGCTTCATATGGTGAAGGGCATGGCTTAGGGCTAGGGTATTTAGCCGCCACCGATTTATATGCGGAAACGCTGGCTGAATACCGTGTGACGCTTGATCCGGCGATCAATGTGGCGCTTGCGGCAGAGTTGCAGGGTATTTACCTGCCTGATTACACAGCGGCAGATAATGCCAATCAGTTATCGGGCTTGCCGAACGTTGCGGCATATCTGGACGGCTTAACGCGCGTAGATATACTCGATGTTGCCGATATTCAATCCGAACGAGCGCACAATTACCTGTGGCGCAACGATGAGCTGCCCGGCGGCTTTCCCACCGAATACTATCAGTTTGATACGCTGGGGTGTGCCGCAAATTGCAGCGTGATGGACGGTGGGCGGCGCATCAATGGCGAAGAGCGCTTTTCAATACACGCCACGCCGGGCGAAGATGTCGTGTTGGTAACCCGCCTGCATCCCGCTAACGCAGGCCGCTATCAGGTCTTTGCCAGTGGCGAGCTTGTTGCCGAACGTGTTGTGCCCATGCTGCCCGGCGCGTTTCTGGAAGTGCCGGTACTCATTCCCGGAAGCCTTGTAATGGGCGATGCTACTGAAATACGTATAGTTCCTGTAAGTGAAGGCAACTTTTACATGCCTTACACTCATTTTGTCTATCAGGGGCATTACGCGCCGTCCGCGCCGCAGAACACGCCGCTTTCCAGTTTTCAGAATGGCTCTATTCAGCTTCTTGCCGCCGAACTCGCGCTGCAAGATGGGGTGCTGCAAGTTCGCCTGAACTGGAATCAACCGGCAGATTTGCCGCGCCCAACAGGTGATTATGTAATTTTTGTGCATGTGCTGGGCGAAGATGGCAGTATCGCGGCGCAGGCAGATCGCCGCCCCGGAAATGGCACGCTGCCGCCGGGCAACTGGTTACCCGGCCAGCTTGCAGACCAGTTGGACATCTCAATCAGTCACTTGCCACCCGGTACTTATGATGTGGTGCTGGGGCTGTTTGACCCCGTGACCTTCGAACGGTTGGTTCCTGTGAATGGCGATGAATCCAATCGTCTCCATATCGGCTCATTTGCGCTAGACTAGAGGCAGCAGGTCACACGTGTTGGGTCAATGCGTGGGCTGGTCATTCTATGCGCCACGCGAATGAGAAAAGGATACACGACCTCAATGGATGATACGCTTGCGGTGCTGCGGGCTGCGCTGGATGCACAGTCTCAGGGAATACCCTCTGCTTTGGTCACAGTGGTTGAAGCACAGGGGTCTGTGCCGCGCCATGCTGGCAGTAAGATGCTGGTATATAACGATGGCACCTTTATCGGCACCGTCGGCGGCGGGGCTATGGAGTCGCAGGTCATCAAAGAGGCCGTGATCGCCATCCGTGAAGGCACTACCCGCACGCGTAGCTACACCTTAAATGATATTCAGGCTGGCGATCCCGGCGTTTGTGGGGGTACTTTGCAGGTGTTTATCGAACCGTTGGTGGCTGTGCCGCGTATTCTGGTGATCGGCATGGGTCATGTGGGGAAGGCGCTGGCTGAACTTGCGAAATGGATGGGCTTTTACGTGGCTATCTGCGATGACCGCGAAGCCTATTGCAATCCTGAATATTTATCCGCGATGGATGAATATGTGGTCTGCAAACCTTCAGAGGTTACTCAGCACACCCGCATTGATAAAAATACGTATGTCGCTGCGGTCACGCGCGGCCTTCCGGTAGATTTGCCCTTGATTCCCGCGCTGCTGGCGACGGAAGCGGCATATATTGGCTTGATCGGCAGTCGCCGCCGTTGGGCGCTGACGGCAAAGGCATTGAAGGCTGAACACGGGTTGGATGATGCCAGCTTGCAGCGTGTTTTCGCGCCAATTGGTTTGGAATTGCAGGCTGAAACCCCGCATGAAATCGCCATCAGTATCATGGCGCAAATGATCATGCTCAGGCATGGCGGTACCGGCCAGCCTATGCAGTGGCTTGGTGAGGTGGGTGAAGCCGAATAAATCGCAGGGAATGGATAGCGCGCGCGTCTTTACAGGACGATACGCCCGGTTGCCAGCAGCAGCGCCAGCCCTAGAATCAGCACGTTCATGAACAGGAACAGTACCAGAAACATGCGCTCAACGGCGGTCATGCCCAGAAATTTCCGCTCCGGCTGTGCAGACTCTGGCAGGGTAAAGCCAGCTTCAGCAGATTCCTGATCATCAAAGCCGGCTTCTGTGCTTCGTCGCAGATCATCTAACATACTGAAATCTCCGTCCACCATCGCCTTCGCTAATAGTATAGCGCAATGTGCGGCGTTGGGCGTAAAAAAGTTGTTGTCTGCCTGCGCCGCTCAGCCGGTTCGCTGCCATCGCCCGTTAATCAGCGCGAAGGTTGCCGGAACCGTGTTGCCAGCGGCATCCTGAGCGGTTGCTATCAATAGTGGGTTGCCGGCAGCGTCAGCGCTTGCTTCAACGCTGTTCACTTGTACTGTAAATCCTTCTTGCGTCAGCAGCCACGTCAAATAATCGCGCCAGTCCAGTGGCAGATCTGCCAGTGAATTTGCGTTCGCTAGCGTGACCAATTGGTTGATCGTGCTCTCTGGCGTAAGTGATTGCGCCAGCGTGCCTATCGCCTCATTACCATATTGCTGCGCGAAACTATCCAATAAGTGTGACCCGCTGGCAACGTTTAGATAGCGCCCGACCAGCCAGGCGGCGGTAGATCGTCGCAAAAATTCAGCTTCGCTTTCGGGATCGAAACTTTGCCCGTTGGTCGCAATATCCACCACCCGTCGCGCCAGCAAGTTGGCAGCTTCCAATTGGGTGACGGGATCAAATGGAAGATCAAGGCGCGCCTCGCGAACAAATGGCGAAGCGATCATCAGAGAGGCAGAGGCGTTGTCTGCCCAGCGCGTGGTTAAGTCCGGCGCAGGCACAATCTCGATGCTTAATCCGTCCATGCAGGCGATGGCGCAGCTTATTTGCAGCCATTCGGCTGTCGTGCGGGCAACTGCCTCGGCAACAGGTTGATCGAATGCCTGGTATTGTACGGTCAGCCCATCCGCGTTTAGCCTGCGGGGGCTGCCCCAAAATGTGTAATCCGGCGGCACATGATGCCAGCCATCCTCATAACGCCAGTAAAACCACACCCGCCCATATGGAGCGCCATTGATGAGTTCCTCAACCAGCACCCGCGCCCGTTGATCATCAATGACCATATCGGCAATACGTCCGGTAAGGTTGACATCTTGAGCTTGCTTCAGTTCCTGGTATTGATCCCATACTGCTGATTGGGTGATTGCCCAGTCTTCTGAGGCGCTGCGTTGTAATGTGAGAAACAGATTGCGGTCGCCAATACGCAGTGCGGTCACTTCGCTGGCAACAGTGTCGCGCAGCGCCTGTTCGTCCTGCCATGTCACATAGCGCCAGCGCACAACAACCGCGCCGGCAATCAGCCCGACAATCGCCAGAAACCCGAACAGCACGAGTAGAAAGCGGATCGTTGCGCGTCGTCGCGCGCGCCCTGCTTCAGGATCTTCCCCCGAAACCGTCACCCGCTCGCGTTCGGCTTCAACTTCCCAGTCAACCTGTAAACCCATCTTTCCTACCTGTAAACTACCAGATCGCCTGCCAGCACTTGCCGGGTAGTTCCGTCGGCGTGTGCCAGCAGCAGCGCGCCTGAGGGCAAAACATCGCTTGCGATGCCGCTTACAATGCTGCCGCCAGTATTGATCTCAACCTGCTTCCCCAGCATATTCAAATGGGCTTTCCACGCCTCGAACAAAGCATTTGAGGCGATCCGCTCTTGCCAGTGATCCAATCGTTGCAGCAGCATATCTAGCACTTCAACCCGATCCACCCGCTGGCCTAATACCTGCTCTAAACTCGCTGCCGAGTGTTCAAACGGCGTCTTAGAAAAATCAACGCGAATATTGAAACCAATGCCTAGCGCCACCATTGTTTTTTTTGCGTGTGTAACTGCTTCTGCCAGAATGCCGCATAGTTTTAGCCCGTTAGCTTGCACATCATTCGGATATTTAATGCCAATATTCGCCGCGCCCAGCGCGTTACACACTTCCACAACAGCCAGCGCGCCCAGCATCGTGGAACGGAGAATATACTCAGGGGGCGGCGCGTAAATATAGGTACATAACAGCGCTGTGCCTGCGGGTGCAAACCAGCGCCTTCCTAGCCGCCCGCGTCCGGCAAGCTGTTCATCGGTAAGCGCCAATGCGCCTGCTGGCGCGCCCTCACGTATCCACTCTAGCGCCAGGCTGTTCGTGCTTTCTACCTGCTCAAAATAACGCAGCGGCCTTGATGCAGCGATAGTTTCCAGCCGTGCGTGCTCAAACTCCATTGATTCCTATGTCCCGTTGTTTGCCACATCTGCCAGTTTCTGAATTGTGAAATTTGCGATCACATTGCTGGCAATATGGATACCTTTTGCATTTTGAAACGTGCTACGCTGTTTTCTCAAGCCTGTAATTGACTGTCTCACGCGGTGCTAATTCAGGTGTTGCAACCGTACATTGAGAGAAAAGAGAGAATGATGTTTGCTTGTAGAAGATGGCTGATTGTATCACGCCCTGTTCAGATTGTATTCGGCGGGCGGCCTTCGTATAATCGCCGCAAATACCACGTGCACCGAGCCTGCTGAAATGGATCATCTGTATACCCCCTGGCGCATGGCGTATATTCGCGGTGAGAAGAAACCGGCGCATGGCTGCGTGTTCTGCAATGCCCCTAAAGGTGATGATGCCGAAGGGCTGATTGTTGGACGTTCTACGTATGTCTATGTGATCATGAACATCTACCCGTACAACAACGGGCATGTCATGGTTGTTCCCTATGAACACGTTTCGTCACAGGAACAATTGCCTGAACCAGCACTTTTGGATTTGATACTGACCGCCAACCGCGTATTGGCGTTGTTGCGAAGCCTGTACAATCCGCCAGCTTTTAATCTTGGCGCAAATATCGGTCAGGCAGCAGGGGCGGGCATCGCTGAACATTATCATATGCACGTGGTGCCGCGCTGGAATGGCGATGCTAATTTTATGACCGTGATCGGTCAAACTCGCGTGATTCCAGATACGCTGGAAAATACGTGGCGTGAACTTCATGAACGTTGGAATAATCCTGATTAGGAAATAACAAGATGTCACACGGAAAACAGGCGAATGATGTTGTCGTACTCGCTGCTGCGCGCACGCCGATAGGCCGCTTTCTTGGCGGGCTTTCTGCGCTTTCAGCGGCGCAATTAGGGCAGATCGCTGCAAAAGCGGCGCTGGAACGCAGCGCTGTGAATGCGGCGCATATTCAGGAAGTCATTCTTGGGAACGTGGTCAGCGCGGGGACTGGTCAGGCGCTGCCGCGTCAGGTCAGCATCGGTGCGGGGGTTCCCGATACTGTAGGCGGAATGACCGTCAATAAAGTATGTGGCAGCGGCTTGAAAGCGGTGATGATCGCCGCTAATGCGATTAAATCTGGCGATGGTGATCTTTATCTGGCGGGCGGCGCTGAAAGTATGAGCCGTGCGCCTTATCTCGATGATACCCACCGTCAGGGGCATAAATACGGGCATGTGCAGCTTCGAGATTCGCTGCAAACAGATGGCCTTTGGTGCAGCTTTTGTGATTGGGCGATGGGCAGCGCCGCCGAGTTCATCGGTGAGCAGCTCGATGTCACGCGTGATGAGATGGATGCTTTTTCGTTGAGCAGTCATCAAAAAGCGGCGGCAGCGACAGCCTCAGCAAAATTTCGTGATGAAATTGCGCCCGTCACCATCCCCTCAAAGAAGGGGGATATTGTCATTCAGGACGATGAGCCTATACGGGCAGATACCTCGATGGAAGCGCTGGCAAAGCTGCCCGGCGCCTTCACCAGCGGCGGGAAAGTGACCGCCGGGAATGCGCCAGGATTAAACGATGGCGCTGCCGTGACCGTTGTTTCCAGCCGCGCTTATGCCGAAAAACATGGGCATACGCCGTTGGCGCGGGTGGTGGCTTATGGGCAGGCGGCGGTAGAGCCAGCCTGGATTTTCTATGCGCCCGTCAAAGCCATCCCCGTTGCTCTGGAACGCGCTGGCTGGACGATGGATGATGTTGACTTGTTCGAGATCAATGAAGCTTTCGCCGCGCAGGTGCTTGCCGATCTCAAAGGGTTGAAGCGGGACGGCTTTGATCTGCCGCTTGAAAAACTGAATGTGAATGGCGGCGCAATCGCCTTAGGGCATCCATTAGGTGCTAGTGGCGCCCGTGTGCTAACCACCTTGATCTATGCCTTGCAA
>LMZS01000018.1 GCA_001567085.1 Chloroflexi bacterium OLB15 | reverse complement strand
GCATCGTTTGGATTCCTGCCACAGGCTGGCGATATTTTTCTGATGCTGGCTTTTGTGATCGCGATTGGCATCTTCATCTTTTACCCCCGCATCCCCCAAAGTGCCATGCTCACGCGCATCGGCATCGCGCTGGTGTGCGGCGGCGCGTTGGGGAATGCTATTGACCGGCTGGTTCAAGGCGCGGTGATTGACTTCATCCACTATCAAATTCCCGGCGTCATCTCTAACGTCTCTAATCTGGCGGATCATGCATCGTGATCGGCGTGATCCTGATTTTGATTGACAGTTGGCGATCTGAAGGTAAAAAGAAGCAGGAAACAAAAGCAGCAGAAGTTACCTCACCAGCAGATGCCCACGAACCAGTTGAAGAACAGGAAAAAACTGCCCTATGACGGCGGCTTTCCCCGCGCTGCTGCCCGGCGCAGAGCCTTACTTTCAGCGCGGCAGCGAGCGAGCTGGCGTGCTGCTGCTGCACGGCTTTTCAGCAGCTCCCGCCGAAGTACGCTGGCTGGGTGAGCATCTGGCAGAGGAAGGTTTCACCGTCTATGCGCCACGCCTGCCCGGTCATGGGGCTGATTATCGCGATATAAGCCGTATGCGCTGGCGCGATTGGGTGCTAGCCGCGATGGATGGGTATCACCTGCTGGCGCAGCAGTGTGAAAAGGTGGTGATTGCCGGTCATTCGATGGGCGGGCTAATTACCCTGCTCATCGCGGCAGAGGCGAAGCAAGCTGCCGTCCAGACTGTCGGGGTTTGCGTGATGGCCGCGCCAGTGTTTTTTTCACGGCGCACCGCCCTGTTTACCCGCTTTGCAAAGCCTGCGCTGCGCTACTCCGATCAAACTGACCGCTCAGCCTTTGCCGAAAAGTTAAAGGAAGAACAGGCGCGGCGTGGCGAACCCGCTGTAGGCCGCGTGCGCTACAACCGCTGGTCAACTGGCGGAGTGCATCAGGTGATTGAACTGGCGAAGGCGGCTGATGCCCACCTGCATCAGATTCAACTGCCCTTGCTGCTCATCTATGCTGAAAATGATCAGACCGCCCCGCCCGCCAACGGCGAACACATCGCCCAGGTTGCGACTTTTTCCACTGAACTCCGTATACTAGATAAAGGCGGGCACATCCTGACACAGGATCGGGGAAAAACACAGGTTTTTGAATGGGTGTCAAGGTTTGCCCACACTGTGACAGGATTGTAGTGGAAAGCAAGATCAACTGATATGAACGCCATTGAAGCGGTGATTGACCAGTTTCTGCTGACGTGGAAACTGATGTTTGATAAGCGCGTGCCGATCACGGCCAAGCTGGTGCCGATTGCCGCGGTACTGTACATCTTCTCGCCGATTGATTTAATTCCAGATTTCCTGCTCGGAATCGGGCAGCTTGATGACATCGGGCTGCTCATTGCTGGCATCAAAACCTTCGAGATGATGTCCCCCGCTGAGGTGGTGGCTGAACACCGCGAGGCGCTGCGCCGCCGCCGCGCTGATGAGGCCGCCGATGTGGTTGATGCGCCTGCGTGGAAAGAGAAGCAGAAGAACGGCTAAGCTGCCTCTCAACGAGAGCCAGAACAGTTATTTCGTGTATTTACAGGCGCGACGATCTGCTAATCGCGCCTGTTTTGTTTTCTCAACGCGGCTGCCGCTGCAATCGGGGGCGTAAGCGCGCAGTAAATTTCGCCCATGACCGCGATTGCGGCTATCTATTCATAAAACTTTTGTTAAACGCCGCTACTTTGCCGGATGCGGGGTGTTTTGACCTATGAGTACAATTGAACTCGCTGTCATCACAGGTCATTTGCATGCGCGTTGCCCTTTTCACCGAAACCTTTTTGCCCAAAATTGACGGTATTGTCACGATCTGCTGCCTGCTGCTGGATCATCTAACCAGGCGCGGCATTGAAACCGCGATTGTCGCGCCGGGGCGGGGTATTGAGCGCTACAACGAGACTAAAGTGATCGGCGTGCCAAATATCGCATTCCCCCTCTATCCGGAAATTCGCGTGGGGCCGCCCACCCCGAATACCTACAGCCAACTCAAAGCCTTTCAGCCTGATATTGCCCATTTCATTCATCCGATTCTGATCGGCATTCCCGGCATGTTGATGTCCAAACGGTTGGGCATTCCTACCGTTGCTTCTTTCCATCTGGATGTAGCCCGAATCGCCCATCACTACAATCTCGGATTTGTGGAGCCGGGCATTGATTTCATGACCAAAATGGTCTTTAACGCGGCAGATGCAGCTTTAGCGCCCTCAAAGCTGATCCAGCAAGATATGACCCGCATCGGCATTAAGCATGTTGGGCTGTGGAAACGCGGCGTTGATGCTGAAAAATTCAATCCGCGCTACCGCAACCCGGATATGCGTAATCTGCTTTCGCAGGGGCATCCTGAAGATACGCTGCTGCTGTATGTAGGGCGGGTTTCCGCAGAAAAACAGGTTGATCAAATCAAGGCGGTGCTGGAACAGGTGCCGGGTACGCGGCTGGCAATTGTGGGCAACGGCCCCGCACGCGCGCAATTCGAGAAGCATTTTGAGGGCACGAATGCCTATTTTGCCGGATACTTGCAGGGCGAGGCGCTCTCTGAAGCTTATGCCAGCGCCGATATTTTCGTGTTCCCCTCAGCGTTAGAAACCTTCGGGCTGGTGGTCGTTGAAGCGATGGCGGCTGGCCTGCCAGTGGTGGCTTCGCGGGTTGGCGGCGTGCGCGATGTGGTGCAGGAAGGGGTGACCGGATACACATTCGAGGTCAATGATGTGCAGGCGATGATTGAAGGCGTGCGCCAGATTGCCCTTAGCCGCGCGCAGATTGAAACGATGGGGCAGGCTGCCCGCGCCTTCGCTGAAACCCAATCATGGGATGCGATGATGGACGAAGTGATTGACTTATACGCCGGGTTGATCGCTCAAAAACAGCAGGCTATGCCAGCAAGATCAGCTTAACGAACCGGCAGGCTAGCAATTTCTGCGCGGATAGTTTCGGCTAATGCAGGCGTAAAATCTCCCTCTGCCCGCCACAGCACATTTCCGGCATTGTCAAAAACATAAACTCGTATAGCGTCAGCATCTGGAAGATCGAGCGCATCCAAAAACGCATCCCGATCTTCCAGATAGAAGATATACGCTACTGCTCTGACTTCAGGATCGGTGACAACGGCAGACATACCGGCGCTCACCAGCAAACGAATTGGCGCGGCGAGATCAGGCAGCGCAGCCAGACTGTAATAGCCAATATCAGGCCGGGCGGCGGATAATTCCTTAAGCAGCGGAACAAAATCCAGCAAACGGACTTGCTGTTCACGGTCAAAGGGGATGATCGCAAGCTGGTAAGGGTGGGCAAAGTCATCGGGGAATGTTTGGGTTTCGCCATTCAAATTCGTGCCGGTTATGGCGGGAAGCTGCATACACCCCGCCTCTCCAGAAAGACAGGCGATTTCTACGCTGGATGTTGGCGGCGTAAACAGCGCCATCAACAGGCCGGCAGCAATGATGATTGCCAGCACGAATAAGCCTGCAATGCGGATGCGCTTCACTGCATACCCTCTGGCGGCAGGTTTGGGATCTACCAATGCTGCTCCGCAGCCCCTTCACCGGCAAAGAGCTGCGGAACAAGAAAGCTACTGCACATTCACCGATATTTGATACGGCGGCTGTACGTAATTGCCATCGCGCCCGACGACCACTAACTGGAACTGGTAGCTGCCGGGTGAAAGCGCGGGCAGGCTTTCCAGCACGCCATTCACGACGCTGGTAGAGTGAATGTTATTGACGGTTGTCCAGTTGGTGAACGGCCCGCCGAAAATCTCAATCTTGTAGTAATCGGCCTGTTCCGGCGAAAACTGCGCTGTACCCACAATATCGAACGGCCCGCTGATGGTTTGCCCGTTGGCGGGGCTGGCAATAAATGCCGTCACTACCGGGCTGGCACTTCCAGCAGCGTTGATCAAATCCTGCGAGCAGGCGATGGTGGGCAGGAAAGGAATACCAGCGCCGCGCGCGTAATTTTCCGCCTGTACAGAGTCGGCGGGATCAAGCGGCGGGCCAATGAACAACTGCTCACGCGCGCCGGGATCATACGGCGCAAGCTCTACCGGAACCTGACAATACAGCGGCGCAGGCGGCGGTATCTGCCCTGGAGCTACGCCAAAAACAATGCCCTGCGCGATACTTTGCGGAATGGGATGCACCAGCACGCGGTAAATATCCGGCTGAACTTCACGCAGCCATACACCGGAAGCAGGCGGCTGCTCTGGCGTGGGAATGGGGGCGGCGGGGTAGTAAATACCACCGCCATCAAACAAGCCCGCCGGAGTATCAAACATCCATTCAGCAGTTTGACCAGCGCAATCTAACGCCGGTTCACGCAGCGCGCTAAGGGCGCAAATCCCCTGAAGTGTCATTCCGCCAGGCGGATCCATGCGATTGGGTAAAAGCTGCCCGTCTACGGCCAGTTCCGCCAGCATATCCTGATTGTTATAAAGGGCAGAGATGATCGCATTCCAGATCGGCGCCGCGCCAGTTAAACCGCTGACGTTACTCATCGGCGTGCCGTCACTGTTGCCAACCCATACGCCAACCACAGCATTACGGGTATAGCCAACTGTCCAGTTATCACGGAAGTCGTCGGTGGTGCCGGTTTTCACCGAAGCGCCAATATCGCCGGTGTACAGGGCGCTGTGATAGCCCATCGCCGGCTGCCGCGCTTCTTCATCTGCCAGAATATCGCTGATCAGGTAAGCAATGCGCGGGTCTAAAACCTGAGTGCCATAGCCATCCGAATAAACCGTGTTTTCAGTTGGTTCGCCG
The DNA here is from genome assembly GCA_001567085.1 of Chloroflexi bacterium OLB15. GTDB lineage: Bacteria > Chloroflexota > Anaerolineae > Aggregatilineales > Phototrophicaceae > Flexifilum. The sequence continues at coordinate 28,211 of LMZS01000018.1, read as the reverse complement.
CTGGGGCACCCGCTGCGATATTCGTAGATAATGTGGCCGTCGTTATCCAGCACGCAGCGAATGGAGGTAGAAGGCACATAGCTGCCGCCGTTCGCAAACACAGCATACGCGGTAGACAGTTCCAGCAAGGTAATATCGCCGCCGCCCAGCGTGAGCGATAGCCCGTACTGGCTGGCGTCCTGGGTCAGGCTTTCCACGCCAAAGCGTGCCATGATCTCCAGCAGCCCTTCCACGCCGATGCGCCGCAGGGTTTGCACCGCTGGAATATTATAGCTGTTCGCCAGAGCGGTACGCATACGCACCGCGCCATGAAACGTGCGATCATAATTCAGCGGGCGGTATCCCGCGATATCGGTCTGCGTATCCCAGATGATATCAGCAGGGGTCATACCCTGCTCCAAAGCCGCCGAATAGGTGAACGGTTTCATGGTGCTGCCGGGTTGGCGTAACGAGGTGGTCACGTTCACGCGGCCATCAATGGCTTCGTTGTCATAATCAAGGCTGCCAACCATCGCCAGAATTTCGCCTGTAGAGGGCTGAAGCACGATTACCGCGCCGTTGCTGGCATTATTCGCCGCCAGCGCCGCCACCTGATTACGCGCGGTTTGCTGCGCCATTTCATTGATGGATTGATCAACGGTGGTATACACGCGGAATCCGCCGCTGACGATCTGCTCTGGCGAATAACCAAGGCTGCTCATCAGGTCGTTGTATTCCTGCATGGCGTATACGGTAAAGTGCGGCGCTTCCAGCGGCGCTTCCGGTTCAATGAAATTCAGCCCAGCGGCAATTGCCTGCTGGCGCTGCGCATCGGTGATATAGCCTTCTTCCACCATGCGAGCCAGCACCAACTCCCAGCGCGCGCGTACTTCCTGCTGCACAACAGGGTCAGGGCTGAAAGGATCGAGCGTTGCCGGCGCCTGCGGCAAACCCGCCAGCAGCGCAGCTTCGCCAAGCGTCAATTCACCCACATGCTTATCGAAAAACGTGAGCGCGGCAGATTCTGCGCCGTAAGAAAGATTGCCGTAGTAAATTTCGTTGAGGTACATCTCCAGCACTTCTTCAGGAGATTTGCGCTGGCGCAGCATAAATGCCAGCAAAATTTCTTCGACCTTACGCTGCACGCTGCGTTCGGCGCGATATTCCGGCTCAAACAATACGTTACGTACTAGCTGCTGGGTAATGGTGCTGCCGCCACTAGCGCCTTCAGAAAGCCCGACATATTGCAGGAAGGCGCGCAGCGTAGCTTCAACTTCAAAGCCGGGATTGGTGAAGAAGGTATCATCTTCAATGGCGATGGTCGCATTGATCAGGTCTTGAGGGAAATTGGCATAAGGCACATTCACACGACGGCCTTCGCCAAACGCCTCATACAATAAGCCGCCTTCGCGGTCATAGTAGAAGGTGCTCTCAAAGTTATTGTAGTCGTCTACCTGTGCCACCTGCTCGCCCAAACGCTCTTCAAGCTGTGAGCCAAGCGTCGCGGTAATAACCAGCCCCAGTAAAGTGATGCCCCCGCAAAACGTGACGAAAATTCCCGCCAGCAGCATGAAACAGCCCGGCGTACAGCGAGAATCCGCTTCCGTTTTAGGCGACGCGGCGGGCGGGGCAGCGGCTGACCCTGCGGGCCAACCCCGTAGCCTTGACGCGGCGGTGGAGCCGGGATAGTTGGCGGCGGCGGTGGGGCGTAAGGAGAAGGTACCGTTTGCCGGTACTGCTGCCCCTGCTGCGTATTTGCCTGATAGGGATTGCGCGGCGGCGCCTGCTGTGTCTGTGCAGGCCGCTGAGGCGAGTTTTGCTGTGGATACGGGCGGCTTTCGCCTGGCACGTGTACCAATGTATGCTCAAACGGCACGACATGCGGCTGCGTGTGCTGGTTTGGCGAAGATTGCGCCGGCGATTTATTCTGAAAGTCAGGATTCGGATCTAAACCGCCGCTGCCCGCTAAAGTTTGCCCCGGATCAGATTCAAGCCTATTTGTCCCCGAAGGCAGCGGCATCGTCGGCTGGTCATGCTCATCCAGCACATCCAGATCATCGAGCGTGCCATCGCGATCATCATCGAACATGAATAACAGGGGTTCGGTATCTTCCTGTGAAGGGGGGGAAACCTCATCCTTCTTCGGGGGTTCATCTGGCTGAAAATCCAGCAAATCCCGTTCGTCGGGCATTGACATCTCCATAAATTGCGCAAGCGCATGATCTGAATGATGTCATTCTAGCAGAGTTCGTTTGCTCAAACATGCCGCCAGCCTGACGAATGGTGGGTGATCGCACAGGAATAGCGTAGGTGATGAGTGGCGTCACGAAATGATGAATAAAACTGCCGGTAGTAATATGCGCCAGTAAGAAGCGCTTGCAGGCGCGCTATTTGGGGGCTTTCGCGCGCCCAACCTCAGTCGCGGCAGGCACCTCAATCAGGCGACCAGTTTTCACATCATAGATATAGCCGTAAATTGTAATGTAGCCTGGCACCAGTGGGTGGCAGCGAATACGGGTCACATCGTCAACCACACACTTGATTTCGTCTTTGAAGGTCAGCCAGGCAATATAGTAACCTTCGGCAGAGCCAGGATCATTACCGGTATTTCTATAGCCATCGGGGGTAAATTCGGCGGGGGATAGGCTTTCGTTAAGCAGATCGCCCAATACTTCGCCAGTGATTGACAGCAGCCCGCAACCTGTATGGTGAATCACGAACCACTCTCGCGTGCCAAGCAGCTTATACGAGATGACCAGCGAGCGGATAGCATCATCGGTGGCGCGGCCACCCGCGTTGCGGATGACATGGGCGTCGCCCTCATTAAAACCAGCAAACCTTGAAGGGATTAAGCGCGTATCCATACAGGTTAAAATCGCAAATCTCTTCTTTGGCGTAGGTTTCAGCAGCGCCTTTTCGCCAAAATCCTGGGTGTATTGGGCATTCGCCGCTAAGATTTCATCAACAATCTGGCTCACGTGTTCCCTCCAGCGTCTAGCTATGTCGTCAAAATTCGAGAGCATACAGAAGATGCAGATGCTTACAGATATGAGCCTGCCAGGGGGTTTTATGCACCTGTTCCATGAAAAAGGGCGGGACTGTTTAGCCCGCCCTTCCGCCCTTAGAGGACGATATTCACTTTCGGCTCAGCGCCAGCAGCGCCACCCGCGCGGCCGGGAATGAAGATCACCCGCTGCGGCTGGCTGCTATTTAGCACGCGCTTCGCGCCTTCGCTTGCTAATGCCGCTGCTTTGGCATCTGCTTCGCCAATGCCAACAGGCACAGCGACGCGATCAATCGGCTTGCCATTCTTCATCACCACCAGCGTGGTCATCGTTTCAGCAGCTTTATCTGCATCATATTCCGGCCACAACTGCTGATGAATGCTGTAAGGCAAGCCCAGCGCCGCCCATAGTTCTTCAGTGATATGCGGGGTAATGGGCGCCATCAACAGCAGCATATCGCGCATGGCCTCACCCCATGCCTCGCCCGTCAATTTGCCTTCACGGGCTAACGGGCGCAGCTCATTCTTCAGGGTCATCAGGGCGGCTACAGCCGTGTTAAAGCTGAAGTTTTCCAGACTATCGCTCACTTTCTTGATCGCCTGATGCACCTTACGTTCAGCCTGCCGCGCGGCTTCAGCATCACCCATACCCGCCACGGGGCCAGCCATAATCATATCCCATACTTCATTCAACCAGCGCACCACACCCTGAATGTTATCATCGTTCCAGGGGCCGCCCTTTTCCCAGTCGAAGCCAAACATCAGGTAAGCGCGAACCGTATCCGCGCCGTAAGCGCTGACCAGATCATCAGGGTTAACCACGTTGCCCTTGCTCTTAGACATCCGCTGTACTTCCAGATGATGCTTCAACTGGTTCACGGTATTGGTGCCGGGAATGCCGGGGATCGTGATCTGCGCGCTGTCTGGCACTTCCACTGGCTGCAATTCACCTCCACGCGTGAGATCGGCAATCGTCAGCAAGTTTTCAGTGCGCTTCACGATCTCGCCAACCACACGGTTATCTTCACGCGGATAAGGCAGCGTTTCGCCTGCTGCGGCCAACCGTTCCAACGTGCGCGCATCTTCTTGCGGAAGCACTTCGATGCGCCGGGCGATCAATTGGCCGCCTTCGCGCTGACCAGTAACCACCACCACGTCGCCATTACGCTCTGCGCCTAATACCTGCCCCTGATTACGCAGCAGCAGCATCGGCTCGTCCAGCAAAATTTCAGGGTTACGCCCGTTTCTCGCCATGATCTCTGCGGCATCGTTAAATACACCCAGATCGCGAATGGCTTTATTGAACCAGCGCGTATACAACAGGTGCATGGTGGCGTGTTCGGTGCCGCCGGTATAAACATCTACTGGCAGCCAGTATGCCGCTTCTTCGGGGTCAAACGGCGCGGCCTGATAATGCGGACTCAGGTAGCGCAGGTGATACCACGATGAACACATAAAAGTATCCATCGTATCGGTTTCGCGGCGCGCAGGACGGCCTTTACTATCGGTCGTGTTCAGGAAAGACGGGCTGCGCCCCAACGGGTTGCCCGTCATGCCCTGAAAATCAATATCTTCAGGCAAGACCACAGGCAGTTGATCATCCGGCACAGCCTCAATCTTTCCATCTTCGGTGTACACCACCGGAATCGGGCTGCCCCAGTAGCGCTGGCGGCTGATCAGCCAGTCACGCAGGCGATAATTAACCTCTTCCTTGCCATAACGTTTGGCTTCCAGCCAATCAATGACCTGGCTGATAGCCGGATTTTTGCGACCTTTATCACCATTGGAATAAGTGCCGTCAAATTCGCCGCTGTTAATCATGTACCCGGCATCAGCATAGGCTACTTCCATCGTTGCGCCATCGAAGGACACGCCTTCAGGCTGGATCACGGGGATGATTTCCAACCCGAATTTGCGCGCAAATTCAAAGTCGCGCTGGTCGCCAGAAGGCACCGCCATAATCGCGCCGGTACCGTAAGTGATCATCACGTAATCAGCAATCCAGATCGGGACATGCGCGCCATTGACCGGATTCACCGCATAACCGCCCGTGAATACGCCGGTTTTGTCCTTGCCTTCTGCTGTACGCTCAATTTCAGTCTGCGTAGCGGTAAATTCGATATACGCATCCACTTCAGCCTTTTGGGCGGGCGTTGTCACTTTCTGCACCAGCGGATGTTCTGGCGCTAAGACCATGAAGGTAACGCCCCAGAGCGTGTCTGGCCGCGTGGTAAAGATGTCAAGCGGATGCCCATGCTCGGTGTGGAAAGTGACGCGCGCGCCTTCGCTGCGCCCGATCCAGTTGGTTTGCATGGCGCGGATTTTCTCTGGCCAGTCAATATTCTCGAAATTGAGCATTTCATCGGCATACCGGCGATAGCGGAAGAACCACTGGGTCATCATTTTCTGGATGACGGGCTGCCCCAGACGTTCATCTTTGCCGTCAATCACCTGCTCATTTGCCAGCACGGTTTGCAGCGCGTCTGACCAGTTCACCATCGCTTCGCCGCGATAAGCCAGATCGTTTTGGAAAAATTGCTTAAAAAACCATTCCGTCCAGCGGTAGTAAGACGGATCAGCTGAAACCATCTCGCGTTCCCAGTCGAACATTGCGCCCATCGTGCGCAGCTGCCCCCGCATACGCTCGATATTAGCCCACGTCCATTTAGCGGGATGAACGCCGCGCTGAACAGCAGCATTTTCAGCAGGCAAACCAAAGGCATCGAAGCCCATCGGAAACAGCACGTTATACCCACGCATCCGCATCCAGCGCGCGCGCGCATCCGATGGAGTCATAGCAAACCAGTGACCAATATGCAGATCGCCCGAAGGGTACGGCAGCATGGTTAGCGCGTAATGCTTGGGCTTGCTCCAATCCACTTTGGAGCGATACAACCCATCTTCCTGCCAACGCGTTTGCCATTTTGATTCAATTGCTTTAGGCGTATATTTTTCTCTGTCAGCCATTTCTTTAATATCCATTCACGCAAGGTCGCGCCGAAAAACGCCGAATGAGTATACAAAACAAAAACGCAAGCGCATACACCGTCAGGGTTTCCCCGTCCGGCATTGCGCTTGCGCTGAAGGTCTTTGTCTAACTAAGCGTGACGCTTAGCGGTAGACCTGCTCCTGTTGAGGACGCCGCTCAGGACGAACGGGCACCGGCACAGGCACGCGGGCGGGTTTAGCGGGTTGTGGGTTAATAAGTCGCCCAAGATCGCTCAAGAAATCGCGCAGGCGTTCAGTAAAATCGTCCAGCACGTTCCGCTTTGGCTTCGCCACGAGCCGTGTTCCTTTCACCTTCGTGCCCCAAATGGCACATGCGTTCAGGTGAGACAAAGGGTTAAAAACAAAAAGCCCTTCATCCAAACACGGTTGAAAGGCTTTTGCTGCCGTTCGCTGTAGAACGTGCGATCATGGACCTAAGGGGATTCGAACCCCTGACCTCTTCAATGCCATTGAAGCGCTCTCCCAGCTGAGCTATAGGCCCGGATCCGTGATCAAATCACGTTATTTGTTAAGCGAACGGGATTGTAGAGGTAGCTTCCACCCGTGTCAAGATCAAGCATACTACGGAATTTTTGTTTATGTCCAGTGTTTAACAGAGTTCTAACACTGAATCACAGGGATCGTTACGAAAGAGCCGCTAAACGCGCTCGAAGAACACCAGCAGCACCAAACGCCCCAGACGGAGTTCATCGCCATCGCGCAGAATACGCGGCTGGTTGGCAATCAATTTCTGCCCGTTCAGGTAAGTGCCATTCGGGCTGCCCAAATCTTCCACATATAAGGACGCCGTTTCCTTGCGAAAGATATGCGCGTGACGGCGGGATACCCCCTGCTCCACCGCGCCGGACTCCTCAAGATCAATTTCTGGCACTTCACCGGTATCCGGGTTTTTACGCCCCAGCGCCAGCTCGGTGATTTCGCTGTGATCGAAGACAAACCGCTTCTTATCGTTTCCGCGCACCCGCAGCACCAGGCTCATTTTGCCAGTCAGGCGGGCAGTTCCCCAGCGGGGCACAGTATCTTCATCGTCGGCATTGGTCAGCGCGCGTGTGGCATTCTGCATGAGAATGAGTTCGCCACAATAAGGGCATATTTTCGTCGCTGGTGAAATTTTTCGGTGACAATTTGGACAATCAATCATTCATGAAACCCTGTCTGGATTCCAAATAGCAATAATGAGAGAATAAAAGCGTCTAAGATTGTAACACCTTATGTCATATTCCTTTACAAAATTTTGCGTGAAATTAACCTGAAAAAACCCACAAAGCAACCAATCGGCGGGTAACCAGCGGCAGTTCTAATGAGGCTTTTATAGCCACCGCTGTTAAATCAACGTATAATCGAAAATGCTATGCTCACACTTTCCGCTCGTTTCAACATATCCTCGTAGATCAATTATCCCTCATAGACAGGGTTTTGGAGTATTTCTGGCGTGAATAATAAGCCCGATCCTTCTAACAACGGAAACAAAGAAAGCAACCCGAATCCAAATTCACCGTTTGCCAATCGCAACGCGCAGCGCCTGTGGATCATTCTGGGCATTGTGGTGCTGGTCTTATTTGTGGTGATTTTCGGGCAGCCTAACAACGTTCCCCGCAGCAACCGGATCACATTGGATCAGTTGGCTAATCAGCTGCAGCAGGGCAACGTAGAAAGTATTACCGTTCAGGGCGGCACGGATGTATTCATCGAGCTGGCTAACGGCACGACGGCTTACTACTACAAAGAACGTGAAACCGATCTTTTCAGCGCGCTGGAGACGTTCGGCGTCACTCAGGAAGAACTCAGCCAGATCGAGTTTACTGAACGGCAGGGCGATAACACGTCCAGCTTGATCCTTCAGTTGTTCATCGCGGTTGTACCCACGCTGATCATTGTGTGGCTGTTGTGGCGTATGATGCGCTCGGTGCGTTCCGGGCAGGATCAGGCGTTGAGCTTTGGCCGCAGCCGCGCCCGCGTGGTGCGTGACGTTGAACGCCCGCAAGTGACATTTGCCGATGTGGCTGGCGCGGAAGAAGCCAAACAGGAATTGGCCGAAGTGGTCGAATTTCTGAAAGAGCCGGATAAGTTCATCCGTCTGGGCGCGCGTATTCCTAAGGGCGTGTTGATGGTTGGGCCTCCCGGCACAGGTAAAACCCTGATGGCGCGTGCGGTAGCGGGTGAGGCTGGCACGCCGTTCTTCAGCATTTCCGGCTCGGAATTTGTAGAAATGTTCGTAGGTGTGGGCGCCAGCCGCGTGCGCGATCTTTTCGAGCGCGCTAAAGCCGAAGCGCCAGCGATTGTTTTCGTAGACGAAATTGACGCGGTAGGCCGCCATCGTGGCGCTGGTCTTGGCGGCGGTCACGACGAGCGCGAGCAAACCCTCAACCAGATTCTGGTTGAGATGGATGGTTTTGAGCAGGGCACCAACGTGATCATCATCGCGGCAACCAACCGCCCTGATATTCTCGATCCGGCACTATTACGCCCCGGTCGTTTTGATCGCAAAGTGATCATGGATAATCCGGATGTTCGCGGACGTTTGGATATCCTGAAAGTACACACCAAAGGCAAGCCGATGGCTGCCGATGTTGAGTTGGAAACAATTGCCCGCATCACCCCCGGCTTCAGCGGCGCTGATCTTGAAAACCTGATCAACGAAGCGGCCATTTTGGCGGCGCGGCGCAACAAGAAAACCATCGGCATGAGCGAAATTCAGGAAAGCATGGAACGCGTGATCATGGGGCCGGAACGCAAGACGCGCGTCATGTCTGAAAGCGAAAAGAAAAAGGTCGCTTATCACGAAGCCGGGCATGCAGTTGTACAGTATTTCCTTGAACACACCACCCCGGTGCATAAAATCACGATCATCCCGCGCGGGCGCGCTGGCGGATATGTGATGTCGCTGCCTGAAGAAGATGTGTTTCTGAAGAGCCGTGAACAGTTTGAAGATGAACTCGCCGGGTTGATGGGCGGCCGCGCAGCCGAAGAACTGATTTATAACCAGTTCACCACTGGCGCCAGCAGCGACTTGCAGCAGGCAACCAGCCGCGCGCGGATGATGGTGACGCAGTTTGGCATGAGCGAATCGCTCGGCCCGCGCGCTTTTGGCGGCGGCAGCGGCTCGCTATTTCTGGGGCGCGACCTGTACGAACAGCGCGACTACAGCGAGCAGGCAGCCGAAGATATTGATAATGAGGTCAAGCGTATTCTGCAAACCGCTTACCAGCGCGCGAAGGCTACGCTCACCCAGCATCGCTCCAAACTTGAAGATCTTGCGAACGTGCTCATCGAGCAGGAAACCCTGGATCGGACGGCCTTTGAGGAAGTCATGAATAAGCTGACGACCTCAAATACCGAGCCAGCAGAATCAGCCGTTTAGCAACATTTGCAGCAAGAAACATTTCAACGGGCGTTCCTACGGGAGCGCCTGTTTATTTCCCCGATACGCCCGCAATCATAAAAAAGCTGTAAAACCGCGTATCAACCCCCAATTTTGGGGAATCTCAGATGTAAAACAAGATTTTACACTTCGCCAATGCTTGACTAACGTTTGTGTTGAACAATAGCGTTGTCGAGATGTGGCACCGGCGGAATTGCGCCATGCCAGATTTCCATTCGGATGAAGCTATAGCTGTTTTAGCTTCGTGAGTATTCAGGATGAAAGTCTATGAAGCACCCTGTTCAGCGTTTATCGCTAGCATTTCTGGTTCTCGCTGCTGTCGTTGTCGCTTTTGCTACGGGGACTGCTGTAGTCTCTACTCGCGCTGATAACTCCGTCAGCGACACAATCAGCGCTGTTCAAGCCGATCCCGCGCCAGCCCCAACTTACACTACCGACAACGAGCGCCTGTTGAACTCGCTGTACGAATCGGTTGCCCCTTCGGTTGTGCTGATTCATGTGAGCGTTGAAACGCCTAGCGCTTCTGGCGGAGCGACTGGCTCCGGCTTTGTTTATGACCTATCAGGCAATATCGTCACTAATAATCATGTGGTTAATGGCGCAACCGACATTGCTGTTAATTTTTATGATGGCCGCATTGTGCGCGGCGAAATCGTCGGGGTAGACCCCGACTCTGACCTCGCCGTGATTCATGTAGATGATGTTCCAGTAGAAGCTTTGCATCCCCTGCCGCTGGCAGACGCTGACAGCCTGTTCGTCGGCCAGGAAGTGTTCGCATTGGGCGCGCCATTTAATCAGGCATGGACGATGACCACCGGTATCGTCAGCGCCTTGGATCGCAGCATTCAGGGGCTAACCGCTTTTTCGATTGGCTCTGCCATTCAAACCGATGCGGCGATCAACCCCGGCAACAGCGGCGGCCCCCTGATGAACTTGCAAGGTGAGGTCGTTGGCGTGAACAGCCAGATCATGAGCCGCAGCAACAGCAGTTCAGGCGTTGGGTTCGCTATTCCTTCATCGCTGGTCAGCCGCGTTGCCCAGGCGCTTATTGCCGATGGGCGCGTAGACTACAGCTATCTGGGGCTAAGCGGCACAAATATAAGCCTCGGCCTGATCGAAGCATTGAATCTGCCAAACACGACGCAAGGCGTTGTAGTTTCCAGCGTTGAAAATGGCAGCCCGGCGGCAATCGGCGGCCTGCAAAACCCATCTGGTACGCAAAATCGCCTGGACTCGATTGACATTATCACCTCAGTAGATGGCCTTGAGGTCAGCGGCATGCCCGACCTGATCGCCTATCTCGCCAGCAGCACCCGTCCGGGTCAGACGATCAACCTTAGTGTGCTGCGCGACGGGCAAACCATAAACCTGCCCATCACCTTATCCGCCCGCCCGCGTTAGCCTTCATTTGCAAACTTCCTCCCCCCTTTACACAAAAGGCGAGACCGATTATCTCGCCTTTTGTGTCTTTAGCGCGCGACTCGTCACAGGGTATAATAGGGCTTGTTTTCGCGTATCAAGGACAAGCGCTGCCCAATGCGGCGATATTTAACGTGGGCGATGGTGCTTTGCATATTCGCAACCGCCCTGTTCGCCGGGCCTGTCGTCGCACAGGAAACCACCCCCGAACCCACCATCGAAACGCCTGCCGGTGAAGGCATCGGCATCGCTTATGGCGCGCGCCGTCAGGGCGAAATTTCGAGCGCCAACCCGCGCGCGGTTTACGTCTTTGAAGGCTTAAGCGGCGAATTGCTGCGGCTGACGCTGGATGTAACCGCTGGCGATCTCGCGCCTGTGGTGCTGATTGTGGATCAGGATGGGCGCATGGTGAAATCTGCTGAGGCCGGCGGTTCGCTGCGGCTTGACCCGCTGCGCCTACCAGCCAGCAGCATCTACTCGATCATTATTTCGCGCTTCGGTGGGCCGCTGGGTACTACGTCCGGCAGCTACCAGCTTGAACTGGATCGCATCGGAGCCAGCGCAGACTCTGGCAGCGCATTACGCTATGGCGATTCAGTCATTGGCGAGATTGGCAGCACAGAACCGCAGTTGTACTATACCTTCCGCGCCGGGCGTGGCGACGTGCTCACGCTGCAAATGCGGCGGCTTTCCGGCGATCTTGACCCATTCCTACAGGTTACCGACAGCACAGGCCGGGTATTAGCCGAAAATGACGAGATCATCGGCTCTGGTTCGCTGGATGCCGCCATTGATTCGCTGATCATTGATGCTAACGGCGTCTACGTGATCATCGCCTCGCGTTTTGGTGGGGGAGCCGGAGAAAGCGGGGGCGATTTCCTGCTGACGCTGGATACGGCAGCCAACAGCGCGCTTGGCACCAGCGCATTACTGGCAATTCCGCTTGAACCGGATCAAACGGTCAGCGGGGCGCTTTCAAACGAGCGTTATGCACAGTTCTACCGTTTTGAAGGCCACCGTGATGATGTGATCAGCGTGCGTATGGCGCGCACATCCGATGGCAATCTGGATAGCTTCCTCGCTATCGCTGATGCCTCGCTGCGAGAATTAAGCTCTAACGATGACACTGCGGGTTCGCAAAACGCGGCGATTGAAAACTTTGTCCTTCCAGCAGATGGTATGTACTACATCATCGCGACACGCTATGAACGCGCAAACGGCGCAACCGCTGGCGGCTACACCCTGCAAATGGAGAATACCGGCAGCGTATTCTCAGGTGTGGAAACTGGCGCTTTGCGTTTGGAATACGGCAGCAGCGTCGTTGGCTTCATAGAGGACGCCGCGCCGGAAACACTGTATGCTTTTCAGGGGCAGCAGGGAGATGTGATCACGCTGGCGATGAGCCGCAGCGATGGCAACCTGGATCCATTCTTAACCCTGTTAGACAGCAGTATGAACGTGCTTGCCAGCGATGATGACAGCGCAGGGCAGCAAAATGCCCGTATTGATCGTTTTACCCTTCCCTCAACCGGGATTTACTATGTACGCGCCTCACGCTTCACCAATCCTGATGGTGGCATCCCCACCAGCGGAACCTATCTGTTAGTGTTAGCGCGGCGCTTCGATTAGGAAAGTTAGATGTCTCGTAAAACGCTTCTCATTTTCGGCGGCATTGCCATTCTCGCCATTGCGGTGATCGCGATGACAGCGCTGCTGACCCCCACCCAAACCAGCCCTGCCGCCGAGTCTGCTTTGGCTTTTGTACAGGCAGTTAGCCGGGGGGATGATGCCGTCGCGGCGCCCCTGCTTGGCGATCAAGCGGCGGCTTATGCCGCTGAAAACTGCCCCGATGGAAGCGTGTCGGCGTGCGTCGCCGCGCTGATTCCTGCGGAATGGGGCAATTACATCAGCACCGTTTTTCGCCGCGCTACGCCCGATGGCGATCATTGGAATATTGACCTGATTTCGACTTATGAGCACGATCTTGGCGGCAGCGGCGTGTGCATTTACGTTCGCGCTGAGCAAAATGAAGCAGGCAATTTCGAGGTGGCGCAGTATGCTGGTTTCGTGAACTGCGGCGACCCCGCAACACGTAACATGGCGACGAACCCCGATACGCCTAACCGCATTCCGCCAACGCTGGAATGATGTCTTTTCGGAAGCGTCGCCCTGCACGATTTACCCTGATCGCGCTGGCGATTCCAGCGGTCTTTCTTGCCGCCTGCGCCCCCTACCAGCCGCCTGCCTTTCTGCAAAACACCGCTGGCGCGCCGGTCATACTGCACGACCAAACCTACACAGGCGAAGCGTTCACCCTGCGCTATCCGGTAGGCTGGCGCGTCATCACCCCGCCTGCTGAAGCCGCCGAATCAGTGGTTTTAGCAGGCGAGAACTGCCAAATTGTGCATGTTTCTACGATTCCCCTTCAGCCACCCAGCCCGCCCGAATGCCCCGCCGAACTGATGCGTTTTGAACCTTTAGAGCAGCAGGGCATCTATGTATACGGCGGCGCGCTGGCTGAAAATTGGGATACATTTGCGCCGGTCTTTTCACAGATTACCGCCTCTTTAACCGCGAATGGCTGAAAAAGCTGATTTGTCCACGTTACGTAAGCTGTGGGCGGCGCTCTTAGTCGTGCTGCTAGCCGCGGTGATCGCGCGCGGCTTGCTTTTAGCCAGCAACACCGTGTCTTTTCACGCCGATGAAGCAGTGGTCGGGCTGATGGCGCGGCACATTCTGGAAGGCGAACGCCCTACATTTTTCTATGGTCAGGCTTACATGGGCAGCTTAGATGCATGGCTCATTGCCGGCGGTTTCACGCTGCTAGGCGACTCGGTGCTGACCATTCGCATCGTGCAATCAGCGCTGTATATCGGCGTAGTGGCGGCAAGTTTCTGGTGCGCGTGGTTGTTAACGCGGCGGGTTACGGCAGCATTGGTCACCGGGCTGCTTTTTGCCGTACCGCCAACGCTGGCAGCGCTGTACACCACAGCAACGCTTGGCGGCTATAACGAAACGCTGCTGCTAGGCACGCTGATCATCATGCTGGCTTATACGCTGGTTCAGGTGAATTTGCGCTCGTGGTGGCGTTGGGCAGCATTAGGCTTTTGCGCCGGTCTTGGCTGGTGGACGAACGGCCTGATCATCATTTATGCTGTCCCGGCCGCGATGCTTCTGCTCACCAGCTGGATATTACAGTTTCGCGCGGGGCGCGGCTGGATCGCGGCGGGCGGTCTTGTAGTGGCGGCAGTCGCCTTTTTACTGGGCAGCGCCCCATGGTGGCTATACGCCCTGCAAAACGATCTGGCGCCGCTGCGTTTTTATATTGGCGGCGAACAGGGATTAGGCGCGGATATTGCCGCCCTCCCCTTTGGCGAACGACTGATCGGCTTATTTTTCCTGGGTTTCCCGGCAGCGCTGGGGCTGCGCTTTCCCTGGTCGGCACAGCTATTTTTCCCATTTGCAGGCGTGGTTGTTGCTATCCTGTTCATCATCGCCATGATCGCGCCAATTCGTCACCGAGTCCTGTCTAAAGATGGGCGCGGCGTGCTATGGGGCATGATCGGCTGGTTTATGCTGGTATATCTGGCGACGCGCTTCTCCAGCGATCCCACAGGACGCTATTTTCTGCCCCTTACGCTGCCCCTGTTCATCCTGTTTGGTGCCTGGATTGCCAGCCTTAGCCGCCGCTGGCTACAAGTGGGATTAACGGCCATCGTCCTGGCTTATTTCGGGTTCGGGCAAATTACAGCCGCATCTGCGCCCCCCGGTTTCACTACCCAGTTCAACACGACACAGCATATCCCAAACGATCACGATGCCGAACTGATTCATTTTCTGGAAGCCAACGATCTAACACGCGGCTATGCGCCCTACTGGATCAGCTTTCGTCTCGCATTTTTGAGCGGCGATACGCTGCAATACAGCGCGGCCTTGCCCGATAAACCGGGCGCCGAATATCGCCCAATTGACGAGCGCTATCCGCCCTACCGCACCGCCGCCGATTCCAGCGCAGATTTTGCCCTGATTACCGCCGATACGCTGGGTTTAGATGCGCTGGTGACATCCCATTTAGACAGCGCCGGGGTTAGCTATCAGGTACAGACTATCGGCAGCTATAGGGTGTATTACAATTTTGAACCGCAGGAAAATGCCCCGCGCCCGCCATTTTAAGAGTACACTGGTTATTATTCGGCTCTCCACCCCTGCGCTGTTTCACAGTTGAACATTTCCGGCACATTCCGATTAAATACTAAAACAGCACGTGATGAACCAGGCATGACCGCACACTTAAGCGTAAGCGAACAAATTACAGCCCGCATGCTGAACCCGGAAGCGCGGGAGATGGATCGCGCGCTGCCAGAGTGGGCGCGGCGCACAAACCCGATTGTGAAACGACAGTTGGGCATGTACTGGAAATTGATGCCGGTCAATGGGCCGCGCATCGCCCGGTTGTTCGCCCTTCAGGTCGTCTTAATCCTCACCTCAATCTGGCTGCCATTTTTATTCACGGTGTTAATGCCGTTGGCGATCATTTCGCTGATCACGCTGCCGCTCGCATTCGGCTTATTTGCGTATGTGGTGCTGCAAATCGGCATGGCGGCGGCAGTCAGCATGGCTGACGAAAATCGCTGCGATTCGCTGGATCTACTGCGCGTATGCCCACGCCCGTTAAACGAAATCCTGTACAGCAAAAGCGCGGCAGCCGTCTGGCGTCAAATCGAAAATCTTGGATTGGTGCTGGTTGCCGCCACCTTTACCGGCCTGCCCGTGTTGGTCATCCTGTATGATCGGTGGTTCAGCGCCTTTGATCAGCCAGTGCTTTCCCGAACGATGGTCGCCCTCTCTTTAGGCTCCAGCATTTTGCGGGTAGTGCTGGAATCGGCAATGGCAGCAACCATCGGTCTGGCCGTTGGCGCGGGGATGCGGCGGCGGGTGCCTGCGAATGTGACAACGATCCTGCTGTTGGTTGCCTATTTTGCCTTCATCAACCTGATCCGGCTGCCTGCCTGGGGAATTGAAATGCGGATGATGGTCGAAATCTTCATCCCCACCATTCTGCCATTACTATTGATTCCAGCGTGCATCCGGCTTGCCATTTGGCAAATCGAACGCACCTGATCACATCCCTATCTTCAATTTCAGGATAGTCCCCAGCGCCGCTTCTTCGAGAACCTATGCGCATTTTCAGCAATTCTGCCGCCGCCCTGCCATGACAGCCAGCGATCCTATCCTGTACAATACGCCGAAATGCTAACAGGCAGCGCTCACAGGAGTTGATTCGCTTATGAAGGTCGGTCTTATCGGGTTTGGCGTGGTCGGGCAGGGTTTCGCAGCGCTGATCAGCCAGAAAGCAGCAGACTTATCTCACCGCTACGGGCTGGAAGTACAGATTGCGGCAGTCGCCACCCGCTCACGCGGCTCGCTGTATATGCCCGATGGGCTTAACCCTGAATCCCTGCTTACTGCGATTAAATCTGGCAGTCTGGATACATACCCCGATCAGGCCGGATTGCGGCGCGGCCTCTCCCCCTTAGCCCTTGCCAGCGAAGGCAATTTCGATGTTTTGATCGAAGTCAGCCCGTCTAACCTGAAAGACGGCCAGCCAGCGATCAGCGTTATTGAAGCGGCGCTACATGCCGGTAAACATGTTGTGCTGGCGAACAAAGGCGCGCTGGTTTATGGCTACGAATCGCTGAGCAAAACGGCGGTGGCGGCGGGCAAACGGCTGTTATTTGAGGCCAGCGTGATGGCCGGAACGCCATCGCTGCGATTAGGTATGCAATCGCTTGCTGGATGCGCGATCAGCGAAGCGCGGGGCATCGTGAACGGCACCACGAATTTCATCCTCACCCAGATGGGCGACGGCCTAAGCTATGCAGATGCGCTGGCTGAGGCTCAGCGTTTAGGCTATGCCGAAACTGATCCTACTGCCGACGTGGAGGGTTGGGACGCTGCCGCCAAAGCGGTGATTCTGGGCGCAGCGCTGTTCGGCAGGCAGTTTGCGTTTGATCAAATGCAGGTGAAGGGTATCAGCCAGCTTACCGCGCAAGACATCGCCAGTGCTGCCGCAGCGGGCGAGCGTTGGAAGTTGATCGCACGGGTAACGCCAGAGGCGGCGGCGGTTGAGCCGATGCGTTTGCCCATCACCCACCCGCTGGCAAACGTGAGCGGCGCTACCAATGCCATCACCTATACCACTGATTTAATGGGCGATATTACCCTTGTTGGCGCGGGTGCGGGCGCGGTACAAACTGGCTTCGGCCTCTTGAGTGACCTGATGGAAATCCACCGCGAAACAGGCATTTAATGATCGCTGTACTTGAAGCAGATCGCATATTTCTGAGGCAGATTCTCTGTGCGTAAACTCATTGTCTTATTGTTATCCAGCATCGTCATCTTCAGCGCGGCATGCCAACCGCAGCTAATCGTGCCGCCTAATTCGCAGCCCAGCACGCCAATTGCCGATCTGCCGTTAGGGGCGTCGTATCACTCGCAGCCTGTGCCAACGGCGGTAAGCGATGCGGTGATTGCCGAAGCTGATGCTGAATACCTGCTGCTGACCAACCTGTACGAGCGATTAGCGCCTTCGATTGTGAATATCGAAGTGACGCTGAGCAATCCCGCGCACAGCTTTTTAGGTGAAATTGCCAGCGGCAGCGGCTTTGTCATTGATGCCGATGGGCATATCATGACCAGCGCCCATGTGGTCACTGGCGCAGATGAAATCACCGTCACCTTTAGCGATAGCTATGTGACGCAGGCTGAACTGGTCGGCATAGATAATTACAGCGATCTTGCGATAGTTCGCGTAAACGTAGATGAATCGCGCTTGCGCCCTGTAACTTTTGGCGATTCGCTCGCGGTGCGCGTTGGGCAGCGGGCGGTTGCCATTGGCAATCCGTTCGGGCTGGCAACCTCGATGACCGTTGGCATCGTGAGCGGTTTAGGCAGGCAGCTGCCCAGCGCTGAGATGATCACTGAGTCGCCTATTGGCTTCCAGAATCCATCCATCATTCAGGTAGATGCCCCGATCAACCCCGGCAACAGCGGCGGGCCGTTGTTTAATTCACAGGGCGAAGTGATCGGCGTAAATACCGCCATCCGCACAGAATCCGGCATATTTGAAGGCGTCGGTTTCGCTGTGCCTTCAGCCACCGCCTTGCGCGTTATTCCTGACTTGCTGGAAAATGGGCATGTTTCCTATTCCTATATTGGCATTTCCAGCGAAGCCGCCAGCGATGGTTTTGGCGTAGCATCCTTAGCCGAACCGCTTTCCTTGCCGGTAGATCACGGCGTGCTCGTGGCGGCAGTAACCTCAAATTCGCCCGCCGCCAGCGCGGGGATAATGGGCGGATCGCGGGAAATCACGGTGCGCGGGAGAACGGTATGTGTGGGCGGCGACATCATCGTAGCGGTGAACGATACTATCGTAAACAATATGGACGAGTTGGTTTATTATCTGGTGGTCAACACCCGCCCCGGCGATACTATCCAACTGCGCATTGCCCGCGCCAACGAAACCTTTGACGTGCCTGTACAGCTAAGCGCCCGCCCGGATAATGTTGAAGCCGCGCCGGGATGCGGAGAATCGTAAATGTGAGGGCGTTACGTGAGCAATTCAGAACTGGCAAATATAGTTCTTCAAAGCGAACGATTGATACTGCGGCCTCCCCGTTTGGATGATGCGCCGCTGATCAGCGCCTATATGAATAATCTGAACGTGACCAGAACTTTGCTGCGTCCCCCTTATCCCTATCACGAATCGGATGCGCGCGCTTATCTGTTAGCAGCCATTGAAGCGCGCTCTACCGGCTACTGGTTTCCCTGTACTATCGAACGGAAGCAGGATGGCCTGCTGATCGGCTCTATGGGATTGAGCTTAACCCCCGAATTCAAGCGCGGTGAGCTGGGTTACTGGCTGGGCGAGCAGTTTTGGAATCGCGGATACGCTACCGAAGCGCTGTTAAAAATGATTGATTTCGGCTTTGAGCAATTTGATCTGATCCGTATTCAGGCCAACCACTTCACCGATAACCCGGCTTCAGGAAGGGTGATGCAAAAGGCAGGCATGACCTACGAGGGCGTACTGCGCCATTATTTCATGCGCTTTGACCAGCCTAAAGATGCCGCTTTTTACGGCATTTTACGCGAAGAATGGCAGCGACAATCAAACCACTAACGCAGGGCTGTACGATT
The DNA here is from genome assembly GCA_001567085.1 of Chloroflexi bacterium OLB15. Taxonomy (GTDB): domain Bacteria; phylum Chloroflexota; class Anaerolineae; order Aggregatilineales; family Phototrophicaceae; genus Flexifilum. Next base: position 9,219 of record LMZS01000018.1, on the reverse strand, counting down.
CGTTAAAGGTGACCGGCAGCAGCGGCTCTAACGGCGCGGGAATCGTGCCATGATAGCTGATCACCAGCCGATAGCGCGAACGGGTTAGCGCGGTAAAGATTTTACGGCGAATGGCAGCTACCGTTTCGGCATCATGGGCATCATCAAACGCGCTGTCCAGTCCCGGCACAAACACATTCACAAACTCCAGCCCCTTCATACGCTCGAAAATCTGCACATATACGCCGCGCTCACTCAAATGCCGCCAGCGCAGCAGTTGATCGTAATCATGGCACAATACTGCGATCTGGCGCGGTAAAGCCCCATCAGCAAGCAGCCCCGCCACCTGCTCAGAAACAAAACGTGTCTCCATCGCAGTATCAGCGCAAGCAACCAACGCTGGCAGCGGGCCACGCCCAAGCTCGTAAGCCATCAAATCCAGTTCCGAGCGTTCTTCCGCGCCGCGCAAAATATCATCTGCTTCGATGAGGCTGTACGCAGCCTCGCTGATCTCCATAGTAGAGCGGAACGGAACGCGAAGCTGCACCGTGCGCCCGACCACAGAAACCCCTTTTTGCAGCCAGTTGTAATTGTGAAAAATGGATTGTGAAGGATCGTCACAGATGAACAACGCCCCGCCCGGCCTGAGCAGGCGTTTGATCACCCGCAGCCATGAAGGGGTGAAATCTTGCCCCTCGTCCAGCAGAATCGATTCGTATGCGCCAACCAGTGAGTGATCGGCGCGTTCTAATTCTGCTTCCGCCAGAAACGCCACATCATCCCAGTCAAACCACGATTTTCCACCCGCGCGGCGTTTCTGTTTATCAGCCTGATAGCGATTGAAAATGGCATTGATCAGGGCGCGGCGTTCGGCATCCAGCGCATACCCCCGCCCTTTGCGGTCTGCCGCCAGATAAGCCTCATCAGTCAGCAAGCCGCGCTCGCGCCGCCAGCCAAGCTCCTCTGACACGACTTCCGACGACAGCTTAAGGGCGTCTAGCTCTGGCGCGGCGTTATTCCTCAACCAGCGGCGGGTATTTATCGGGCTTTGCCACTGATCGATCAAAATCCGGCGGCACAGCTTATGAAAATTGGTAATTTCGAGTCCCGGCGATTGTGATTCACTATCCAACCCCAACCGTTCACGAATATCCCGCGCCAGTTCGGTGTTAAATGTCAGCACCAGAAAACGAGCATCTGGATAATCATTGGTTAAGCGAAAAGCGCGCCGCGCCAGCACCAGCGTTTTGCCGCTGCCGGCAACCCCGCGCACCAGCCGCACTTCCGCATTATCAACCAACTGCTCATGCGAAGGCGGCAAACTTTCAGCGCTGAATAACGCTGCCTGTTTAGGCAGCAAAACGCTGACTGGCTCGCGCACTAACGCTTCCTGCTGGCGGGTGAGCGTCCCAATTGGGCTGCCCGTCTGATCGTCCACCCGCAGCGATGGATCGATCAATTCACGGATGATGTCCAGCATATCCAGCGAAAGCGGGCGTTCGGGTTTGAATTTCCAGGGCAGATCTCGGATGGCTTTTTCAAGGCTGGCGCTGTCTTTGAGCGTTTCTGCGCCAATGACCACCCCACGCGGCCAGATGCCCACCGCTTCAAATTTTGCGATCTCCGCCTGTAGGATGAACGGCAGCGCGACCATCACCGACCACGGGAATTTGAGCGCCTGCCTGCCCTTGCGCTCTTCCCACAACTCGGCGCGAGTGGCAAAGCGATCTTTCAGATCATAGGCGTAATGCTCGGCTTGCAGCACCGGGTTAGGCAGCTTTTCGATGCTGCCGCCAGCGGTATGCACAGCAATCGCTTCCTGCGTGCCGCCCGCGAGTTTGCGCCAGTCTTTCACCTCAACGACGATCACGCCCAACAGCGCGCTGACCAGCACAAAATCTGGCTTGCTCGCGCCAACTGCCGTCACAATTTGCGGCTCGTAGCGGAAGAAGAATTCACGTTTGGGCAGGCCATTCAAAAGGGTAAACAGCCGTTTTTCGCCAGCCGTAGGCCGGTGCGCGGGGGCAGCTTTCATAAAGCGACACACGTTTCGTTATAAATTGGTTTGTACGCCTTATGGTACAACGATTTTTAGGTAATAGTAATGAAATTGCTCAACGCGGTTTCTACAAAATTGCTGGCAGTTTCAACCTACGCTATTTGTGCATCCACTTTATAACCCGCGCTATTGATTGCACTCGTTTCTCTCATACTTTCAACGTAATCAGCACAATTTCCGGCGGGCAGTTGAACCGGATCGGCGCGCTGGTCATGCCTAAACCCCGGCTCACATACAGCAGCATATCGCCTACCAGCTTCAGCCCTGAAATATAGCGTTCGCCATACATCGGCAGGCCAAAGCGCGTAAAATACGGGATTCTCACCTGCCCGCCGTGTGCGTGACCGGATAGCTGCAAGGCGAAGCGTTGGGTCGGCGCAGCCACATCAGCAAAATCCGGCTCATGCGCCAGCAGCAGCGCGGTTCCCTCATCTGGCAGTTTCGCCAGCACTTGATCCAGCCGCGCTTGACGGCGATAAAAGCTGTTCACGCCGCCAATATGCAACACGGCATCACCACGTGTCACCGTCACAACCGAATTATCTAACTCGCTCACACTGCCATCTGCCAGAGCTTTACGCACGACGTGCAAATGCCCGCGCCGGTCATGATTGCCCAGCACCGCAAGCTTGCCATCAGGGGCGCGCATGGCGGCAAGGATCGCGGTCAAGGCGCTGGCATCAAAACTCTTGCCAGCCGTGACAAAATCGCCAGTCAGCGCATATAGATCAGGATTCCATTCATTGGCAATCGTCGCCACTTCGTAAAGGCGTTCATAGGTGGTCACTGAGTCCACATGAAAATCGCTCAGATGGGCGATACGATAGCCGTCAAACGCCGGATCAAGCCCGGCGATAGCAAGTTCTATTTCGGTGATGTCCCAACGAAATGGCTCAACATAGCGCGCATACGCCAGCAGCGCAGCGCCAAGCCCTGCCAGCGCGCCAGCGCCGCCAACAATCAGTCGTCTATCCAGTTTACGCATCACAGCTCACAGACAAATCAAATGAGAGTGCCTATTGAACCACGAAGGCACGAAGAACGGGAAGGTAAATTTTGCTACGTGAGTCCTAGCGCGGCGCTCAACGCCTGATTAAGCGTTTGCCCGGTAAGCACGCCGATCAGCACCGAAATAAGGGCTAGAACAAAGCTGCTCAAAATTACGGCGATACAGCCCATCGCTGTGCCATAGTCGTAAGCCTGACCAATGCGCCCCACCACCTGAAACAGCAGGTAGAAATTAATGACAACTATCGGCAAAACGAGGCATAACACGACGATAGAGCCTTGCGAAATGAACAAGACCGCAATGGTCACGTAAATCAGCAAATACAGGATGGGTATCCAACGGTTATAAACGCGCAGCATCAGCGTTAGCATATTGGGGAAAGTGCCTTTCCCCCCTAACACGCCAACCGAAATCAAATGGATGAACCCGCCTTGAATGAACAACCCGACAACGCTGCCAATCGCCGCAGTCAACCCGCCCAGCACCAGCGGTATGGCGGCGATAGTCGTAAAGTTCACGATCTCTGGCGGTAAGGTTGCCATAAAGGCACTATTGCCGGTGTAATCTCCAAACAGCCCGCCGAGGCTTTGCGCGATCACCAGCACCAGAAAGATCGGGCCGAACATCATGATCAGAAAATAGATGAATAGTTCAAAGCCGACCGCGTTCCAGTCATTTTGGCGGGCTTCGGTCAAATGCTTTTCTTTACGCTGCTGTTTTTTAGTTTGCTCAGCAGTTTTTACGAATGAACTGCGCTGCCCCTTGTCAATGATCACCCGCAGCGCGCCGTTGCCATCAAGCCCCGTAACTGAAGCCGCAATGCTGGCAAAATAATGATCATTGATCAGGTTTGGATCAAGGCTCAGCGCCTCAGTCAGTAATTTCAGCGCCTTGGCGTTTTCACCGCGCATTTGCAGCGTTAAGGCAGATTCAATCGCGGCTTTCGCGCGTTCCCGTTCTTCGCGGGGAACATTGTATTCCCGCCCGGCTACCGGGCCGTGCCCCTTCAATTCAGCTTCAATATCATCAGCGGCAGTTCGTGGGGCTTTCGGCGCCTCTAACGCATCAAGGCCGCGCACAGATGCCCCGGCAATGCCTGCTGCCGCTGTAACCTGCCCGACCAGCAAATCAAGATCAGGCTCTTCAATGTCATCACTGGCGCGGTATGGTTCCATAACGCTTTCAGGCACATCATCCAGCGACACCGTAAATGCCGCTGGTGTTTGGGGGCTTGAAGCAGGTGGGGGGGGATGAGGGCGCGGCAATATCAGCGCCGCTCATGTTCGGGTTACGCTGGCGGATGACAACCCCGGCCTTGCGCGCTAATTCCCGCAATTCGGGATCGGGATCGGTGCGGTATATCTCAGCCAGAGCAGGCATGGCGGAAAAATTACCCAGCTTGCCCAGCGAAATAATCGCTCGCCTGCGTTCGGCAGCGTCAGCACTCTTCAGTTGTGCAAGATAGCGGTCAAACATCAGGCGTCCCTTAAATCAGCAAAGTCAAAATCGTAACAGGCGCGGGTTGTTGCCGTTGTTCTACACTCTACAACTGAAATCCGCCCGTCACATGTACGATTTTTTGCTGATAGTTCTGAACGAACTCTTGCAGCTTCTCATGCAGGGTTAGCCACTCATCGCTGGAAAGAATATCGCGCATCGAATCCAGATCGCCAGCGACCCCTTCCGTCATGATCTGCGGCGCATCTTTATCCCGGCTGTACACGGTAAACCATGCGCCAGTGGGCTGCAAGCCAAGTTTCTGAATGCCGGGAACCCATTCTCGCACTACAAATTCAAAGTATTCCTGATCACGACCCGGCTTAATATCCCAGTGGAGCAAAAGCTTCACGGTCATGGGTTTTCCTTAACTTCCGCTGTTCACTTGCGGTTTCAGAACGACAACTTGCGGTTGTTCCGGCAGTTCACTGGCGGAAACTTTAAGCGAATCTGCCTCTTGCACTTTACTCACGCCCATTTCTTTCAGGAATCGATCAACTGGCTCAAGCTCAAGATTCAAATCAGGCAGGCTGTAATGCATCGGCACAATAAAATGCGGCTCAATCATAGCCACCACTTCTGCGGCCTGCGCTGCTTTCAGCCCACCACCGCCGCCCACTGGCACCAGCAGCACATTCACTTCGCCCAAATTTTCTGCCAATGCCTGCTCAGGCACATAGCTCAAATCGCCTAGATGCAGCACAGTCAGGTTTTCATAGTCAAAGAAATAGCCAACATTCGCCTGTGGTGGATCATTTTGCACATTATGCATCGCCGTCGCCGTGATGAATACGTTGCCAATCTCATATTCACCCGCGCCGCGCAGCACATAGGGTTCACCCTGCACCAGTTCAACAGCGTTATGCCCCGGCGAATCATGGCTAATGGTGACAATATCTGCCTTTACTTTCAAGGGAGGCAGCCCCAGGGTGTTCGCATACGGATCAGTAACAATGCTTAGTTTGCCGCGCTCGCTAATCCGAAAACAGCTATGGCCGTACCATATAATATCCAAAACGCACATCCTCTGACTTGTTGATTGCCGCAGCAACCGGGTTCATTCACTGTATTATTATACCTGAGAAGTGAATTTCCGAGTAGCAGGGATTAGAACATTATTTCTAGTATCAGGCCGCCTATCCAATCCGTAACCGCCGGAAATGGAATTGTTCAGGCGAAGGAAAAGGGCTGGTTGCTCAAACTTCCGCCCGTACAGAGCGGGTATCATAACGCTCAACTTTGGAATTACGTCCAGCTTTCCGCGCCGCGCAGCCCGATTCAACTTAAAAACCGCCCGCCGCTGCGGCTATCGCTAACTTCCTTTTGTATTGGCGAGCCTGAAAATCTGGTTGGCACCGCTGGCTTTGGCTTCTGGAATCATCCGTTTTCGCCGGATCGCTACCGTTTCCCGCGCCTGCCGCGTGCGCTATGGTTCTTCTTCGCCTCAAAACGCAGTAACATGGCATTAGATTACGCCGTTCCCGGAAGTGGCTGGAAATGCGCGGTCATTGACGCCATCAACCCGCGCGCGCTGGCGCTGATGCCGCTCGCCTTGCCCGCCGCGCTAGCCATGCGCTCGAAAAAATTGTATGCAAAGCTCTATCCGCCAATTCAACGCGCGCTCAAAATTGATGAGCATCCGCTCGATCTGGGCTTGCTGCGGGAACGCCATCTGTACCAGATTGACTGGCTGCCTGAGCGAGTGATTTTCTCGATAAACAACCATCCCGTTTTTGAAACCCCGTTCTCGCCAACCGGCCCGCTTGGCCTCGTGATCTGGATGGATACGCGCTATGCAATTATCACCCCGCAAGGGCATGTCGGCGCTGGCGTGGAAAAGGTGACGCACGAACAGGGATTGGTGATAGAAAATTTAGCGTTGCACGCTGGTGATGAGTAAGGCGCCATTTTCAATTTAGCCCATCGCTGATCACACGCCGTTCATCGCCTCTGTTCACATTACCCACATCCATTCAGTTAATTTGCATATTGCATGAACCCATAGCAATCGCGTATCCTTTAGCTTGCATTGACGGAGTCTATTTCCAATGTTTGATGTGCGCGTGTTCAAGAAGGCGAAGAAGCAGAACCCGAAAGCAATTTCCGGGTAGTTTCGCTTTCGCCACACGTGACGAGATGATGCGAACGAAAACCTGCCCGGCGGCAGGTTTTTTTGTTTTCTAAGCAGTTGTAAAGGCAGAAGCATGTTTTCCAGATCGTTCGATAGCAAGCGTAAGCAAAGCAAGAAGCCAACCGAAAGGTCTGGATAGCTGCATTTTGCCTGTGTTCAGTGAAGTGCGCCGCCGTCCGGATCTTGTTAACCGGGCGGCGGTTTTTATTTTCTTGTCCGTTTTGACCTATCTATCAATCAATTTCTGAAAGGAACAACCTCATGACTCACATTTCGACTTGCCCGGACTGCTGCGCCGAGATTCATCTTCCGGCAGATACCATGCTGCACGAACTTCTGCCTTGCCCGGACTGCGGCGCTGAGCTTGAAGTTCTTAACCTGAACCCGGTAGAGCTTGATCTTGCGCCAGAAATGCAGGAAGACTGGGGCGAGTAGCGATGCCAGATTTACGAATTGCGCTGCTGATCACCCACATTAGGCCAGAAGAAAAACTGCTGATTGAGGCCTTTCAATCGCGCGGGATTGAGCCGCATATCATCCTTGATCGCAGCGTGAATATTGACCTGACCGCCGGGGCGGAGCAGCTTGCCCCTTCAGGCATCCCCTGGTCGGCTTACGCGGTGGTGCTGGAACGCTGCGTCAGCACCTCACGCGGCATGTACCTGCAAGCCATCCTGAACAGTTGGGGCATCCCCACCGTCAACAGCTATGCCACCGCCGCAGTGTGCGCCGATAAACTGCTGACCACGCTGGCGCTGGCGCAAGCAGGCGTCCCACAGCCGAATACCCGTGTCGCTTTTGATGAAGAATCGGCAGTTGAAGCGATTGAAGGCTTAGGCTATCCGGCGGTGCTGAAACCAGTTACCGGATCGTGGGGGCGGCTGCTGGCACGGGTGAATGATCGCACAGCGGCAGAAGCCATCATCGAGCATCGCCTGACCTTAGGCAGCTACACCCACCACACCTTCTACGCACAGGAATACGTGCAGAAGCCAGATCGCGATATACGCGCTTTTGTGGTCGGCAACCAAACGATCTGCGCGATCTACCGTACTTCTGAACACTGGATCACCAACACCGCACGCGGCGGCACAGCCAGCAACTGCCCGGTCACGCCAGAGCTAAACGCCCTGTGCCTGCGCGCAGCCAATGCTGTGGGCGGCGGCGTGCTAGCGCTGGATTTATTTGAAGACCCGGATCGCGGCTTACTGCTCAACGAAATTAACCATACGATGGAGTTTCGCAACAGCAGCAAACCTACCGGCGTAGATATCGCCGCGCATGTGGTTGGCTATGCGCTGGAAACGGCGCGGCACGCGGAAGCAGAAACCAGAGTGGCAGCGCTATGATCCGTGTCTCTATCGTCGGCGCATCGGGCTATGCTGGCGGCGAACTGCTGCGCTTGCTGCTGGATCACCCGCAGGTTGAAATCGCGCAGATCACGTCAGAGAGCTTCGCGGGCAAATTCGCCTATCAGGTGCATCCTCATTTGCGCGGGCGCACACAGCTTCGCTTCGTCGGGCAAGAAGCCCTTGAAGCCTGCGATGTGCTGTTTCTCGCGCTGCCACACGGCGCGGCACAGCGGCAGATCGCAAATTATGCCGCTTTAGCTGCGCGAATCATCGATCTGAGCGCCGATTTTCGCCTGCGCGATGGTGGCGTCTATCAGCAGTATTACGGCGAAGCGCATAACGCTCCGGAATGGCTGGATCGCTTCGCCTACGGGCTGCCCGAAACCAACCGCGCGGCGCTGGAAGGCGCGGCTTACGCCAGCGGCGTTGGCTGCAACGCAACCGCCGTCACGCTGGCGGTATGGGCGCTGGTTCGGGCGGGCATTTTGCAGGCGGATCAACCGCTGTTCGCAGATTTGAAAGTTGGCAGCAGCGAAGCCGGGCGCAGCCCCACTGAAAGCAGCCATCATCCAGCGCGGGCGGGCGTTGTTCGTCCATTTCAGATGACCGGCCACCGCCATGAAGCCGAAGTACGCCAAACGCTTTCAGCATACGGCCATTTTGATATTCGCATGGCCGTCACCAGCGTGGAGCTAGTGCGCGGGGCGGCGGCGGCGGTCTACGTGACTTTGCCGGGCATACAGGAAAAAGAGTTCTGGGCGGCTTATCGCGCGGCATGGAATGACTCCCCTTTTGTGCGCGTCGTGCACGATAAAGCGGGCATCCACCGGCATCCTGAACCGCGCTTGCTGGCAGGCACGAATTATGCCGATGTCGGCTGGGAATATGACCCGGCCACCGGGCGCGCGGCGCTCCTTTGCGCGATTGACAATCTGGGCAAGGGCGCTTCTGGCAGCGCCGTACAATGCCTGAATTTAATGTGCGGCTTTGAAGAAACCACCGCGCTGACGTTCAGCGGCTTTTATCCATAAGAGAATCAGGCGCGGCGCATGAGGGGCGAAAATACCCTGCTGCGCCAGCATACCGGTGAGGTTTAGAAATGGGCAATCTTCACATCCTGAAAATTGGCGGGGGCGCGGGCATTGATCCGGCACAGACGCTGGCAAATTGTTGCCGCGCGGGCGCAGCAGGG
>LMZS01000017.1 GCA_001567085.1 Chloroflexi bacterium OLB15 | reverse complement strand
TAGATGGTCAGGCAATCGGGGCAGATGGTTTCGTCTGGTGGCGGTTGGGCGAGGGTGTCTGGATGCGCTCGGACGTGGTGGACGAGACAGGAGATTGTGCTGGTGTGCGAGTTGTGCAACCCTAACGCGGAAGTTATACGTCGAGCGGATTAGATCTCCTGGCGAAAAAAAGCTCTGCCATACTCAATATCCTGTGTAATCGAATTCGCTCTGTAATTGTTCGAGGTTGAGAGTTCTCATCTGAACTCGCGTCCTGCCCGGAGGAACAGTCCACACTATGATTACGCAAAAGGCCCAATCTCCGCCTCTTACCGACATCGAGTGAATTGTGGTTGCCATACAATCCATCAACGCCTGAGGCGCATGGCGCAAGAGAAGGAATGTCGTCTCAGAGGCAGAATAACGAACAGTTATCCCCTTACCACAGCCTCCCTGTTCGTAGAAGCAGATCATCAAGAGCGGCGCAATTGACGCCGCTCTTGGCCTTTAGTATACAGTTGCTTGCCGAACTTTCCGCTTGAATTTCTCACATAATCGGATTCGCGTTCGCAAGCGCATTTTCACCTCACGACGAACACGTTTTCCACCGGGAGTTATCGAGGTCACGAAACCTTTACCCTCTTCTTTGCTCACCTGCATCTTGCCAATACCGGGGATTTCGACCCATTCGCCAGTGGCGATTTCTTCAACCAATGTTTCCAGATACCGCTTCACCGCTTCACGAACAAGCGTTTTGGTCAGGCTGAGCCGCTGGCGAGCGACATGTGTAATACGTTGGGTGTGGTTCATGTTGCATTTTCCTCTGTAACTGGTGACAAACGTGACATGGTGACAACGTGATTCATTCAGATGGGATGGATTCAACGGCGATGTAGGCTTCCGCTCCGCCAACGCTTCGTTCAACCACCAACCCAGCCTTGACCAACTCGTGGGCAAGCTGGCGTCCTGCTTTCAGACCACGCCCGCCAGTCCGCCGTTGTCAGCTCAGCGAGTGCATCCTTACGGCGGTTGTTCGCCTTGCGGATGGCATCGCGCAGGGCGTTGGCGTAGAACTGCATCCAGTGCGGATGACTCTCTGGATCAGTCGTCGCACTCTGCCACAGGCTGACCGCTCCCTGATGCGCACGTTTATTGGCGTGACGTGTTTCGATGGCATCCAATAACTGCTCTTTCAGCACATAGGCGGTACTCAGTACAAGCAGCGGCGGCGCGATGGCTTCCAGCCAGGCGAAAGGACTGTCCATGTGTCCAGGCAATGCCACCTGCACATTGCCCACCAACGCGATGGCGGTGGCGATTCCCATGCTGACATATAACAGTCGTCGTGCCCCTTTCGACGTACCGAGTGTCGCCAGCGCCAGCGAGAACACCACTTGTCCAACTTCAGCGGTCAAGACAGTGGCAATCCCGACCGCGACCATCGCCAGATTGTCTGGCACGGCTGCGCCGAGCGTCTCCGAGCCAATGACGAATAACCGGATCGCCGATAGAGTAAAAGCAGCCAGCAGCAGAACAATACACAACCCGTTGATGAGCTTTGTCACCGAGGTGGATAGCGCGATGCCGTGTGTCGGTCGAATGCTTCCCGCAACGGACGCTCGCCGACTGCGCGCATTACAGCCTGCTACGCGGCAACCTGAGCGTTTTGGCGCTCTTCCTGAGTGAGAGGTTTAAGTTGTGAAAATATCGCTTGAATTGATAAATCGGAGGGCATTTCCCCATCTCCAGAGTCCTGAACCAGTCATTTGTATGACCTGGTCTGGTGCCCCTACGATGGCCATCAACGTAACCACTATGCCCGAAAGCGACAAAATCGCCCATCGCGGCTGGTAATCCTCGATTTTCCAGGCTTATCCCTTAAAAAGCCGGCGCAGCATTTGATTGCTGTGCTGGCTTTTTTGATTCTAAAACGCATCGGGCGTCCTGGAAATCATGTCGGCTTTAACGCAAGAACATTCTGGGCAGAGGGTTTGGCAAAATGATGATTAAGCGCCCCTAATGTGACCGCGATTCCCCCACGCGCTCAGGTATGCGGGCAATTTGCCCTGAATCCTAATACGAATATATGATTACATACGATCCACGCAGCGGCAATCAAGGGATGTTTGCAATGAATCGCGCTTTCAAAATTACCTTGTTCATAATCAGCATCATTCAGCTTATTACGGGCATCAGCTTTGCGTTACAAATCCCCTTCGTAACGCAGCTCTGGCCTATACGCTATACAGGCGGGCTTTCCTTCATTTTCGTCGGTTCCATCTTCTGCGCTGCTGCTGCGTCACAACTCTGGTGCCTTTATA
>LMZS01000016.1 GCA_001567085.1 Chloroflexi bacterium OLB15 | reverse complement strand
GCCTCAAAATTCAGCGTCGCCAGGTAATCTGCGGTTGTTTCGGCGCGGCGGATGCGGCTCACGCGGCCATCCACGCCTAGCAGCAGTTCTTGTGGGCGCAGCCTGCCGTTGTAATTGAAGCCCATCGCGTGCCCGTGCGCCCCTGTATCCTGAATGATCAGCAGGTCGCCCGCTTCAGCGCGTGGCAAAGTGCGCTGAACCGCAAACTTGTCGTTGTTCTCGCACAGCGCGCCGGTCACGTCTGCGGTTTCCAGCGGCGTATCTTTTCCGTACACCTCTATATGGTGGTACGCGCCGTACATTCCCGGCCGCATCAAGGCTGGCATGCTGGCATCCACGCCGATATACGTGCGGTAGGTTTCCTTGCGGTTAATCACCCGCGTCACCAGCACGCCGTGCGGCCCGGTCACGTAGCGCCCACTTTCCATATACAGGCGCGGCGCATAATCATGTTTTTCCTTAAAAGCCGCGAAACGTTCGCCTGTTTCACGGCCAAGCGCGGCAGTATCCAGCGGCGTATCGTCGGGCTTATACGGAATCCCCAACCCGCCGCCAATGTTGATGAATTCAAACGAGATGCGCAGCATTTGCGAAAGCTGCGCCGCCAGTTCCAGCAGCATTTCTACCGTCTGCGTCATGTAACGGTGATCGCGCTCGTTGGAAACCAGCATCGTGTGCAGCCCGAAGCGCTTCACGCCCATATCGCGGGCTTTCTCGTAGGCTTGCGTAATGTGATCGTGATCCACGCCAAACTTGGCTTCTTCCGGCTTGCCGATGATCGCGTTTCCGGTGCGCCGCGTGCCGGGGTTATAGCGAAATGAGATCAGCTCTGGCACGGCAGGCAAATGCTGCAAATGGCTGATGTCATCCAGATTCAGGATGCACCCGCCATCGTCCATCGCCGCCGCGAATTCGGCTGGCGTAGTGTTATTGGAGGTGAACATGATGTCTTCGCCGCGTGCGCCCACGCCCCGGCTTAAGATCAGCTCTGGCACAGAGCTGCAATCGAAGCCGAAGCCGCAGTCGCGCAAAATGCTTAATATGCGCGGGTTGGGCAGCGCCTTCACCGCGAAATACTCGCGAAAGCCCTGCGTCGAAGCGAACGCTTGCTTCAGCTTTTCTGCCGTTTCGCGGATGCCCGCTTCATCGTAAATGTGAAACGGCGTCCCGAAATGCCCGGCGATCTCGCGCAGGCGGGGATTCAATCGTGCTTTGAATGATGCAGACATCGGCATATCAGGCGGCCTTTACGCGGCGGGTATCGGTTGAGAAGGTATCAAACATCATTATAGCCGTATGGCTGCGGCCATGATCTTGGTGATGACAACGCTCCGTATCCCGCTTACCCGCTATAGTGTTTAATAAATGGGCATCCCTGATCATGATTGTTAAAAAAATGGCCGACACCCGTTCCCGCACCCTGATCATCCTCAACCCCCACGCCGCAGGTGGCCGCGCTGGTAAGGTCTGGAAAGACCTTGAGCCGCTGCTCTGGCAGGAATTAGGCGAACTCATGGTCGCTGTCACCCAGCATCCGGCGGAAGTTGCAGAGCATCTGGACAAAGCCCATGCGGTGGGCATTCGTCGGGTGGTGTCAATCGGGGGGGATGGCACCAATCACGCGCTGGTGAATGCGCTGGCGGGGCAAAACGAGACGCTCGCGCCTGAAGATCGCATGATCTACGGCACGCTGCCAGTGGGCACCGGGCGCGATTGGGCGCGTGGTGCTGGCATCCCCACCCGCGATCTCAAACAGGCGGCAGAATGGATCGCCAGAGCGCAGCCCAAACCGCTGGATTTAGGCAAAGTGGAAGCCGGGTCACATGCCGAATATTTCCTGAATATCGCCAGCGCCGGTTTAGGCGGTGAGGTGGCGAAACGGGTGAACCGGCAAAGCACCCGCCGCCCTTGGACGTTCTTAGGCGCAACGGTGCAAACCATTTTGCAATATCGCCCCGGCCCGATGACCGTGAAACTGGATGGCGAAAACTGGTATGACGGGGGCGCTTTTGCGCTGGTCGTCGCCAATGGCACTACCTTCGGTCATGGGATGAAGATCGCCCCCAATGCCCACCCTGATGATGGCCTGTTTGATGTGGTGCTGGTCAAAAATGCTTCCCGCGCCACCATCCTCACCGCCCTGCGCCGCGTGTATAGTGCTACCCATCTCACGCATCCGGCGGTTCAGCATGCCCGCGCCCAACAGGTTGAGGTGCAGTCTGCTGATAAACTTGGCATGGAATTGGATGGCGAGCCGATGGACGGCCAATCTATCACGTTCTCGGTGCAGCCCGGCATTCTGAACGTCTTGATGTAGCTTTTGGGAAATTTTTGCCAAATAACATCTGGGATTAATCCCTTGTATCGCCACACTACCGGCTAAGCCGCCATCTCATCGGGCTGCCAGATATCCCAACCCGCGCGTTTTTATCGCAGGCGTCATTTTCTGGCCTGTTTGGACACTATGTGTAGGTTACAGGGGAATCGGGGGGCGAATGGCGTCCTTTGCGAATTTTCCGCCAACGCTGGAAAGCCGTTTTTATCGCAAAGTCAGTCATATTTCCCAAATATCCCAGAACGTAAATTCAGGGGTAAATTGGGGATATAAATCAGATTATCCCAAACATATCCCAAGTTTGGGATAAAATGGGAAATGTGCGATTCGTAAGCGTTGTGCCTTGATCGTTGCCCAACGATCTGATCGTTAATAAATGGTTTGTTAAGCCGGATCGTCAATTTGAGTGACGCGAAGCTCGGCAGCGTCCAATAATGTCTGGCAGTGGGCTGCTAACAGCCTGCCACGTTCAAAAAGTGTTACACTGGCATCCAAACTCAGCGCCGATTCTTCCAGTTGTCGTACAATCTGTTCAAGTTCCGCGTATGCAAGCTCATAGCTCAGGTTTTGTAAGTCATCCATTATCCCAAATTCCTTTGCGGCTAACCCTCTACCCGCGCGTTTAATTTGCCATCTTGCAGTTGAATAGTGATGCCATCGCCTATCGCCGCGTCGCCCGTCAGCCTGATCGCCTCGCCGCTCTCACGATGCCGCACCAGCGCATACCCCTTTTGCAGCGGCGCCATCGGGTCGTGGGCATTCAGCACCGCCACGGCTGAACGTAATTGCTCGTGCAGCAGCGCCAGCCATGCTTCCTGGCGGTTATCCAGGCGCTCGCCCCAACCATCTACCCGCCGCCGCTGCTCCGCGATCATCATAGTGGGCGATGATCGGCGCAGTGACCGGTTGGTTTCATCCAGCAAACGGCGCTGTGAATTGAGTATCGCTCCGGTGATTTCCTGCAAGTTGCGGCGTGTTTGCGCCAGCGATACGCGCAGGGTTTCAATATCTGGCGTCAAAATTTCAGCGGCGTTGCTCGGCGTAGCCGCGCGCATATCAGCGGCAAAATCCACCAGCGTGCTGTCCGTTTCATGCCCAACGCCGGTGATCGTGGGGATGCGGCTGGCGGCCACCGCCCGCACCACCCGCTCATCGTTAAACGCCCACAGATCTTCAATGCTGCCGCCGCCGCGACAGATCAGAATGACATCTATATCGTCACGGGCATTCAGCGCTGCCAGCGCCCGTATAATGGCTGGTGGCGCGGATTCGCCCTGCACCAGCGTCGGCGAAAGAATCACTGTCGCCAGCGGAAAACGCCGCCGCAGCACCTTCAACACGTCTTGAAACGCCGCCGCTTCCGGTGATGTAACGACGCCGATGCGCGTTGGAAACAGGGGAAGTTCGCGCTTGTTTTCCTGATCGAACAGCCCTTCTTCGATCAGCCGCGCCTTCAGCATTTCAAACTGACGGAATAAATCGCCAACGCCCAACGGTTTCAGGCGGTCAACGATGAAGCTGATGTCGCCGCGTGGGGCATACAGCTCAATCGTGCCGCGTGCCTGCACATGATCGCCCACGCGCGGGGTGAAGCCGCCGTTGCGCTGTACGTTCGAGCGCCACATCGCGCAGCGAATCGCCGCGCCTTCATCTTTCAGCGTGAAGTAGTAGTGGCCGCTGCTTGCCTGCTTAAATTCCGAAACTTCGCCTTCTACCGTTGCCCCGATCAGGCGGTCATCTTCCAGCACCATTTGAATCACCCGCGAAAATTCGCTGACGGTGTAGGTTCTGGGCATATCAAACATCAGGGGAAGCTGATCCATACCAAGAGCTTTCTATAGGATTGCAAAACAGGTCACCTGATCCCTTCTTGCCGCGCGAATGGCAGTTTACAAACCGCCCCTGTACGCCTGTCAGTTCGGGGTGCGGGTCACATCCTGTTGCTGGCAACAGGCGGCTGTTGCGGCACTTTGTGAAACAATCCCGCCGACCGTTGGAACTATAGCCGCGAAGATTATACAATTGTGCTTTCATTGAAGCAGCAGATCTCAAGGAATTGGTCATGGCATTTTTGAACGCGCAAGAGCGCTCCGACCTGTTGAACGACCTCAAGAAGCGTAAATACGGCAGCGCCAAACGCAAACTGCGCCGTCTGGATCCGAAAGGCCGCATGGCCTATTTCCGCAACGCGCAAGCGCCGGGGCGCATCGTGACTTGTTACCATCTTGAAGGCTTAGGCACGCGCGTCTATCTGATTGAAACCATGCGCCGCGCGCCGCTGGCGAACACGGATCGCAAATTCCGGGCAAAATTCGATTTTGTCGAAGTGATCGTTGAGCCAACGCCCGAAAACCGAACCTAGCTGTAGGGATGCTCTTTGTCGTGCCCGTTCGCCTGACCTGACGGAAAAGGCGCAGGGTACGGGATGCCTTGCCGGTCACAGGTTCATCACATCGCCAAAGTTACAGAAAGGCCGATTGTGCGCTATCGCCGCATGCCTATTGAGGTTGAAAGCCCTGAACAGACTGGTTATGGCAGCATCGCCTATAATCTGGCGGAAAGCTCGATTGCCGATGTTCCCTTCCGCGATCTGAACCTGAATCTGAACGATCTGGTGCTGTCTTACGACGATCATCTGGGCAAGCCCGGTCTGCGTGAGATCATCGCCGCATCGTCGCCGGGGCTGCATCCGGATCAGGTGATGACCACTGTCGGCGCGGCGGCGGCGCTGTTCATCGTCGCCACATCGCTGCTCAATCCCGGCGATCACATGGTTGTCGTTTTCCCAAATTACGCCACCAATATCGAAACCCCACGCCAGATCGGGGCGAACATTGAGTTTCACCCGCTCACCTTTGAAAATGGCTATCAGCTCGATATAGACGCCCTCGCCGCTCGTATTCGCCCGGAAACGCGCTACGTCAGCATCACCGTTCCCCACAACCCGACTGGCAGCATGATTTCGGAAGCCGATTTGCGCCGCCTGATCCAGATCATTGAGGCTAAAGGCTGCTATCTGCTGGTAGACGAAACCTACCGCGAGATGGGCTATGAAACTGTACTGCCCGTAGCCGCTTCGCTTTCGCCGCGCGTGATCAGCGTATCGTCGCTTTCCAAAACTTACGGCTTGCCGGGCATCCGTTTGGGCTGGCTGATCACACAGAACGATCAACTGCGCGAAACGTTTCTGGCTGCCAAAGAGCAAATCTTCATCAACACTTCGGTGTTAGATGAAACGGTAGCCTATCAATATCTGCTCAATAAAGATGAACATCTGGCGCGCATCAAGGCCATGATCCACAAACGCCTGCAAATCATGCGCGATTGGATAGCTGAAGAGCCGCTGATGGAATGGGTAGAGCCGCAGGGCGGCGTGGTCTGTTTTCCGCGTGTTGTGGCTTCCGCGAGTGCCGATATGGATCTGTTTTATAAGCTGCTGCTGGAAAAACACGGCACCTTTGTCGGCGCGGGGCACTGGTTCGAATCAGACCGCCGCCACATGCGTTTGGGATTTGGCTGGCCGAAAGAAGGCGAACTGATCAGCGGCCTTGATCAGATATCCCAAACCCTGCGCGATGTGGTTGGGATATAAATGCGGCTAATACGCATGGCTGCATGAATGCCCGCGCAGGGCACAGGTATTTCATGAATAACCGGATATTGTAGGGGCAAGGCTCGCTGCGCCCGTTATCGGACGAATTTCGTCCATCAGTTGGGATAAAGGATCACGAAATGTTACGTACACTCCCTCAAACACAGGATGCCAAACTGCCGGTGCGGCTGGCGGGCATCGGTTTGTTCACACTGATCACCGTAGTGGCGGCGCGCATCACCATCCCGATGGATCCGGTGCCTTTCACTTTTCAGCCGCTGGCCGCGCTGCTGGCGGGCATGATCCTTGGCTCGCGGGATGGGGCTTTATCCCAACTGATCTATGTCGGGCTGATCGCCATCGGCCTGCCATTCGATGCCAACATGCGCGGGCAAGCGGCGCTGTTCGGGCCAACTGGCGGCTATCTGGTCGGCTTTATCGCCGCCGCCTTCGTCTCTGGTTGGCTGGTTGAACATGGCGCTAACCGCACATGGCAGCGCTGGCTGGCTGGCGTTGCTGGAATTGCCGTGTTGTATGTGCTGGGGGTAAGCTGGCTGGTGGTTTCGCGCGGCCTGCCGTTAGATGCTGCTATCAGTGCTGGCGCGCTGCCGTTTCTGCTGCCCGATCTGGTCAAGGCGTTCATTGCCGCCGCGCTGACTGAGGGCGGCCGCGCTTTGCTCATGCGAAATAATGCCTGATCTGGGATAAATGCTGCTCAAACGGCGAAATCGCGATCAGCGCGGCGCAAATTCGCCCTAATCTGGCATCCCTATTCACCCGATGCTTTGGGTTAAGACATGGGCGATCATCGCCCTGTTTTTCATTGGCTTAATCCTTGAGGCGTAAGCCAGATTTTAGAGACAGGCGAACCGTGCAATAATTTTTCATAGCAGTCGGCGCCGTTTTCTAGCGGCTCAATCTGCGTCCATGCATCCTCAAGGATTATCCGCTTCTGAGTCAGCGCCTGAAGCGCGTTATAGAAATCAACTGGCGTATAGGCAAACGATCCATAAGTCGTAATTTCCCGGCGTATATAGTCGTTCACTGGCAGGGTGGTATCTGCTTCATGCAGGCCGATCCATACAATGCGCCCGCCTGATCGCACCACGCGGCCGCAGGCTTGCCGCGTCGCTGATGCGCCGACGGCATCCACCACAATATCTACGGGCTGAGATGCCAATGTCTCGAAGGTTGTTGGAATGGCGCCTAATTTCTCTGCCATTGATAGGCGATCTGCATTTAAGTCTACGCAAAACATCTGCTTTATTCCGCGATCTGCCAGCGCCTGAATGACCATGAGGCCGATTGGCCCCGCGCCAATCACCAGGCTTTGTTCGTCAGGGGATGGCGCGGCGAGCGCGGCGGCATGAACAGCGCACGCGGCAGGCTCAACCAACGCCGCTGTCGTGATCGCCAGATCGGGCGAAACTTCAAATACCGCGTCAGCGCGTATGGCGACAAATTCCGCGTTGCTTCCCGGTAAATGTGCGCTCAATAACTTGCGCTTCGGGCACAGGTGTTGTTTCCCGCTTAAACAGTACATACACTGCCTACAGCTAACCAGCGGGTTTGCCGTAACCACTGCGCCCGCTTTCAGTTCGGGGCGATCAACAAGGCCGCCAATGGCTTCAATGTAGCCGCTAAACTCATGACCCATGATTAACGGGGGATGCCGCAGCGAGTTTTTCCCCTCATACCCGCTTAACTCTGAGCCGCAAATACCCGAATAAGCAACCCGAATCAGCACTTCGTCAGGCTGAATGGTAGGGATCGGCACCTGCCGCATGTTCATTTGCCGGGGGCCTTCGTAAACCAGGGCATACATGGTTGATTTCATAAAAATCTTCCTTGCTTTCTGTTCAGACGGCGAACACGATGCTTAAACCGCCATCAATCATCAGTTCAGCGCCAGTAATGAAACTCGCCTCATCGCTTGCCACGAAAGCCACAAAATTGGCTATTTCTTCGGGTGTGCCAAGCCGCTGAAGCGGCTGAAAGCTTACAACACGTTCTTCGCTTGCTTTGGGGTCAGCCTGCTGGTCAAACCACTGCTGAACAAGCGGCGTTCGCACCCATCCGGGGCAGATGGCATTGACGCGAATATTGTACGGGGCGTAATCAAGCGCCAGATTTCGGGTCATGCCTACAAGCGCAGACTTTGCCGCCGCGTAAGGAAAATGGTTGCGGACGGTTAACCTTGCGTGAATGCTCGAAATATTGATGATTGAACCCGATTTCGCGGCGATCATTGAGGGGAGAATGTGCTTACAGCACAGCCACGCCCCTTTTACGTCAACGTCCATCGCGTCATCCCAATCTGCTTCGGTCAGCGTGGTGGCATCGTAATGAAACCGTTTGCCCGCATTGTTGACCAGAATATCAATCTGCCCGAACTGTTCGAGCACCTGGCTCACTGCGGCTTGAACCTGATCTTCGCGGGTAATATCGGTCTGGATGGCTAATGCGCGGTAGCCCTGAGACAGCAGTTCTTCGGCTGCGATCTGGGCGCTCTCAAGATCAATTTCGGCCAGCGCCACCGCCGCCCCTTCACGCGCCATTTTGTAGGCGATAGCCTGCCCGATTCCGCGCCCGGCTCCGGTCACAAAGGCAGCTTTATTTTCTAAACGATCTCCTATCATAAAAATTCATACATCCTTTCTAAAATTTCCCGTCAATTCACGCGCTCGTTATCCCCCTTTTCATTTGCGGCTGAGGGGAGAGATTACGCTAGCCCGCAACTGAAATCACCAGTTTATGCACCCCTTCATCGTAGCGCATATTGGCTTCAAAGGCTTCCAGCGCCTTGTTCAGCGGATAATAAGCTGAAACCAGATCGTCTAAATCAATCTGCTTGCTGGCCGCCAGCTTGATCGCGCGGGGGTAGGTGTGCTTCATCCGTCGTGAGAAAGCCAACGTCAGCCCTTTGCGCCGCGCCGTCGAATGTTTCATCACGCAGCGGTCATCACCGGGAATACCGACCAGCACCACCCGCCCGCCGCAGCGCGCCATATCCATTGACTGCTGTATGGTGGCATCTGCCCATGCCGCCTCAAATACTACGTCCACGCCGCGCCCGTTGGTTTGCGCCAACAGTTCCTGCGGCGCGTTTTCGCCGCCCGGATACACATGATCCACGCCCCAATCACGGGCTTTTTCGGCGCGCCAGCTTAGCGGGTCAAAGGCTGTCACTTCAAGACCAGAGAGTTTCAGCAGTTTGCAGATCAATAATCCGACCGGGCCACAGCCGATCACTGCCGCTGTTTCGCCCACGCGCACATGCCCCAGATCAACCGCGTGAATCGCCACGCCCAGCGTTTCCAGAAGCGCGCCACCGCCTGCGCTGATGCTGTCCGGCAGTGGAAAACAGCTGCGCGCCGGAACCACCATATACTCGCGTAATGCGCCATCGGATGGGTACACGCCCATAAAAGTGTGATTCGGGCAAAGATTGGGGTGCCCGTGTTCGCAGGTTTCGCAGCGCCAGCAGGGCACCGCCGGGTCTACTGCTACCCGCTGCCCCGCCGTAAGTGGATGATTTTCGCCATCGCTGGCATCCGCGCCAACAGCCGCTACCACCCCCCATAAATTCATGTCCCAGCACCAGCGGTGATGAAAAAATCGTGTCACCGATGCGCCCATCGGCAATCATGTGCAAGTCTGAACCACAAATGCCCACCGCCCCCACGCGCAGCAGCACTTCGCCAGAGCCGGGCGCTATCGGGGAATCGAGTTCATCAAAACGCAAATCGCGCGCGCCGTGTAAGCGAATACTGTGCATATCAAATCTCTTTAATGCGTGAGGCCATTATCGCCAATGATTGTAACGCCGTATTATCAGGGCATTCAAAACGCGCGGTATGCAATCCCCCCGAAAAAGGCTGGCATAAGCATATTTCCGCGCGTCGCTGACCTGAAACAGCGTCCGGTTGCAGGCGATCCAGCGATGCAACTATTTTCTACGATAGGCGTAAACCAGAATATAGAGCAACGGTTGGAAGGTGGAGGACGATGTTAGGCGATTTGAAGCGCTGGATGTATAAGGATAATCATCCTAATGCGCTGGCGCGGCTATTGAACGCGATTTCCGCAAAAGCGCACTCGGCGGGGATTGCGCCTGATTACATGGTCACGCTCGAAGTGCCGGGGCGTAAATCCGGCAATATTGTTTCGCTGCCTTTGGTGCTGGTGAAAGCGGCGGATCGGCGTTATCTGGTTTCGATGCTGGGCGCGGAAGCGCAGTGGGTGTTAAATGTTCAGGCTAACGGCAGCAAAGCAACTTTGCGGCATGGCCGTACTGAAGCCATCAGACTTCAGGAAATCCCGGTTGATCAGCGCCCGCCCATCCTTAAGGCGTATCTTCATATTGCTCCCGGCGCGCGCCCGCACATTCCGGTAGATAAAGATGCCCCGCTCGCTGAATTTGAGCGGATCGCGCCAGATATTCCGGTCTTTGAAGTGATCGCCGCGTGATCAAAAAACAGGCGAGTTTCTTCGCTCGCCTGTCTCAACAACTGCTGAATTTGAAAGCCTAAGAGGCTGGCCTGATCACCCGCACGAAGCGGTGTGGCTCGCTTCCGAAACTTTGCGAGTCCAGTTCGGCGCGGCGGGCAAGCTCATGCTGGCGGCGGCGGATGGCGTTGGCTTGCGGGGCAAGGTCAACGTGGTTCACGCCTGAGCGCACCTTCAAAATAGCCTGCTGTACTTCACGCATCGCCCCCGAAAAAGGGTCTCCTTCATCGGGCGGAATGTCCCCCTCCTTATGGAATACATCCATCAGGAAGTTTTCCATCTGGCTTACGGTGTTGGCGCGCAGCACATAAATGCCCCGTCCCGCGCGTTCGGCATCCACAATCAGTTTTGGGCGGCGGCGGTAGTAATTCTTCAGCGTCAGGATCAAATCTGCCTGACCGGGATCGTCTACAATCGAAACCTGCACGTGCAGCCGCCGCGCGGCCTGTATCAGCCGGTTGCGGGCGACGCCATAGGCATAAATTCTGGTTGGCGTACCGCGATTTTCGCCAAAGCTTTCGCGCTGCTCGCGCGGGTAGCTGGCTTCGCTTCGTCCGCTGCCATTGCCGTTAGGCTCGCGCTGCCCGTTTTCGCTTTCCCGCGAACGGCCACGATCCCGACCGCCGCGTTCCCCGCGATAGCCTTCGCTGCGGTTGCGCTCGTTGCGGTCATTCAGCATCCGGGTTTCGTTGGGCGCGCTCTCAACATTGATCTCGCCGTTCTCATCACGGTAGCGAATCTCAACCGGCAGCGGGCGCTCGCGCAAAATCGAGTCTACAGCGGCGGCTACGTCTTCGTGAACCACCAGCCGATCCCGATTTTGCAGCTCGATCAGCACGTCAAATGTGGGCGGGGCGCGGCGCTCTAAGACCGTCTTTTGCGTGCCGCGACGGCGCGCTTCCTCGTCTGACAGCGTGACCGATTGAATGCCGCCCACCAGATCGGAAAGCGTCGGGTTCAGCATCAGGTTATCCAGCGCGTTGCCGTGCGCGGTGCCGATCAACTGCACGCCGCGTTCGGCAATCGTGCGCGCGGCTGTGGCTTCCAGTTCACGCCCGATTTCGTCAATCACGATCACTTCAGGGTTGTGATTCTCCACCGCCTCGATCATGACTTCGTGCTGGCGCTCTGGATGGCTGACCTGCATACGCCGCGCCTTGCCAATAGCCGGATGCGGCACATCGCCATCACCGCCGATCTCGTTTGAGGTATCCACGATCACCACGCGCTTGCTTTCTGCCAGCACCCGCGCGGCTTCACGCAGCATGGTGGTCTTGCCCACGCCCGGCGGCCCCATCATCAGGATGCTCTGCCCGCTTTCAACCAGATCCTGAATGATGTCAATTGTGCCGTACACAGCGCGACCTACGCGGCAGGTTAAGCCGACGATTTCGCCTCTGCGGTTGCGAATCGCGCTGATGCGATGCAGTGTGCGCTCCATACCGGCGCGGTTATCGGCGTCAAAAGAGCCAACGCCGTCTTCAACTGAATCGAGTTCTGCGCGGGTCACTTCCTGATCAGCCAGCGCCACTTCGCCCGTGACGTAACGGGCGGTGGGGATGCGGCCTAAGTCGAGGACGATTTCTAGCAGTTCATCGGTGTGGCCTAATTCATCAAGTTTGGCGCGAATGCGCGGCGGAAGAATCTGCTTCAGTTCTTGAATGTCGTCGGTAATTCGTCGTTCCATGCGTTGAACTACCATCTCCTGTGTCATGATCCAAGGTCGATTGGTGGAACGGGCTGGTGACGGTGGAGGGAATACCCTCCAGCGCGGCCTGTGCGGGCAAGGCGAACGCCGGTTGGCGAATACCTGCCGCGATATGGCGTACCATCACTGCCTGCTGCGTCCATGATTCAAAGCCAAGATCGCGCAGTGAATCGTCCAGCCAGTCTTGATAACGGCGCACACACACATAAACCGGCGTGCGCTCGTTCTTCTCGATACGCGCCATCACCCCGGCGATGATCGCGGCGGCTTCCCGCCCCAACACGTCCGGGTGCATGAACGGCATCAAGTATATTCCCTGCTTGCCCTGCGAAACCGCGATATACGCCTGAACCCTTCCGTCGCGCCGGTACACCACGCCCGCGCTTTCTGGTGAAGGGACAGCAATCGGCTGTACAAGACGCGGCACGATATTGCTGTATAAAAGCTGAATATCGAGCGTGTCATCGTCGGTTTCATCAGCCAGAACGCCGGTCAACGCGGCCAGCCCTGGCAGCATATTCAGCGGCGTATAACACCGCCAGATTTCCTGCCGCGCATAAACCGCAAAACCGGTTTGGCGAAGTATTTCAAACAATGGGCTAATCTCGTCCACTTCCGCCGTCAGCATGGTTGCCCCGCGCCGTCCGGCTTCCTGCGCCATCGCGTCCAGCAGCGCCAGCCAGGCGGTGTTATTGGCTTCAGCTTCGCACTGCGGCGCGATATAGACGATCTTCGCCAGATGATCGGCATCTTTGATTCGCACCTGCCCCGAAACTGTTTGCCGATCCGCTTTTCCAACCAGCGTATACAAACCACGCTGCGGCAAAAGCACGCTGGAAATTACCGCGCTTCTTGAAATATCGAGATGGCGCGTATAGCTCAGTTCGCTATCCAGCACGATCCCTTTTTCAGCCGCGCGGCGGATGGCAGGAACATCCACCAGTTTGGCGGCATGCACCTCATAGCCGGACATAAACGGCCGCTCCACACAGAATACTAGACAAGTTGATCAACGCGCAGGAAGGATTTGCGAGAGAGAAACTAGCGGTTACTGGGGGTCTGTGAGCAGGCTCTAACGTAGGCAGCCTCATTTATTTGAAACACCTATATTAGAACGATTGTACCGTGATTTTTGCTCTGACGCAATGACCCCACCACAAGTATTAACGCAACGTTTACTTGCCCCGCAAGAGCAAAATTGGTCTTAGTGGCGGCTTGTGCAGGCATCCCGAATTGCATTTAGATCACTGGAAGCGAGAAGTGTATTTGTAACCCTCACCCGCCGGCCTGACGGGGATATAGGGGCGGTTCGCAAACTGCCCTTGTCGCAGTATTGGAGGGTCTTATCCATACCATGCACAGGAGAAACACCCATAATGCCACGCAATTACGCCGCTGTGCCCGTCGCACAGGTTCGCCGCTCAGACCGCGCTGTAGAGGATGAAAGCTGGATACGCGATCTGCTCAACCGCGCGCCAGTTGGCTATATGGCGACGGTCAATGCGGGGCAGCCGTTCATCAACAGCAACCTGTTCGTGTACGATGAAACCGAACACTGTATCTATATGCACACCGCGCGCGTGGGGCGCACACAGGCAAATGTCGACTCGGATCAACGCGCCTGTTTCACCGTGACCGAAATGGGACGCCTGCTTCCGGCTGATGAGGCGCTGGAATTCAGCGTCGAATACAGCGGCGTGGTCGTTTTTTGGCGATGCCCGTATTCTGGATGATCAGGCGCAGGAAGAGGCGAAATATGCCTTGCAACTGCTGCTCGATAAATACGCGCCGCATCTGAAACCGGGGCGCGATTACCGCGCGACCACACTTGAAGAACTCAAGCGCACAGCCGTGTACCGGATTGACATTAAGCAGTGGAGCGGCAAACGCAAGAAAGCTGCGGATGATTTTCCCGGCGCATTTTTCTACCCGTATAATGAGTAGGTTATCAGCTAATTCTTCGCAGGAATGATTGAACGATGAGCTTTTTTACGGATGTGATTCAGCGCGGGAATTTTGTGGTGCTGGATACTGAAACCACCGGCCTGCAAGTTGCCGAAATCTGCCAGATCGCGATTGTTGGCGTGGATGGCGATGTGCTGATGGATACGCTGGTTAAGCCGGTTGGCCGTATCCCGCCGGACGCCACCCGCATACACGGCATCACCAACGCCGATGTTTCTGATGCCCCGCGTTACAGCGATGTTCATCAACAAATTTATGACATCCTCAACGGGCGCGACGTGATCGTTTACAACGCTTCATATGATCGCAAAATGCTGCATCTTTCCGCGCAAGCCTGCGGCCTGCCGAAAACCGACTGGAAAGCGATCTCACATTGGCACTGCGCTATGGAGGCATTTTCCGAAATATATGGTGAGCGCGGCGGCTACGGGCGGGGCTATCGCTTTCAAAAGCTGTCTACCGCTGCGCGCTATTACCATGTGCCGCAGCCTGTAGCCCATACCGCCTTAGCTGACTGCCTGACTACGCTTGCCGTTTGCAAAGCCATGCTGGCCGCGCGCTAAATTTGCTAACTCTGCCGCGCGTGGAGATGGGGTCAGCGGGTGAGGTTGCTTTCACGCTAACATCGCCTCTACCGCCGCCGCCGCAGCATCTGCCCCGCCCAGCGCGGCAAATTCCTGTGCCAGATGGCGCGCGTTTTCCTGCACCCATTCATCGGCCAGCAGCGCCTTAGCGCCTTGCAGCAGCCCGCCCTGCTTCACGTCATGCGCCGTCAGGTTGAAGCCGACTTTAGCCTGCGCAATTCGCCGCGCATTCCCGCGCTGGTCAGCGGCATGGGGTACGGCAATCTGGATCACGCCGTGAACTACCGCCGCGTGAGTGCTGCCCATGCCGCCATGATGAAACATCAGTTTTGTGCGCGGCAGCACATGTTCCAGCGGCACATAATTCAATAAGCGCGCACCTTTGGGAAGCGAAGCCAGCAGCTTTTGCTTATCTTCTGGTGGGATCGGGTTCCAGCCTACCGCGATCACTGGCACCAGCCCCACGCGCGCGGCAGCCTGCGCCGCCCATGCGTAAAAACCATAATCGCCAGTAAAGGTTGTCCCCAGCGTGATAAATGCCAGCGGCATTTCCCGGGGGATAGATGCCAACCATTCTGGCGCGGGCGTGGTTGGCGCATCGGGAAAGCCGCCCACGAACAACGTTTGATCCAGCAGATTGGCGGCGTCCGCCTGATACCAGCTTTCGCTAAAGTAGCTGATGTGCAAATGTGGGCTAAGCACCGAAGGCGTTGCCCCACCCGCAAAGTTTTCGCCCGCCAGGCCAAAGCGGCTGAGCAAATGCTGTAATCGATTTTGAGAGTCGTTCGCCAGAATTTTCTGAACTGGGAACAACGAATTATCGTCTAATTCGCGCTGAGCAATCCACCCGCATACGATCAGCGGCACACCCAGCGCTTCAGCGGCAATCGCCGCAGCCGTCAAAAACGGATCGGTCAGGATCGCATCTGGCTTGCCAATTTGCGCCGCCAGATCGATCAATTCCTGCGATGCGGCGGCTACTAAATCTTCGGTCATCCATGTATCTAAAGCGCGGCGATAGCGCAGCATCACCTGCTTCTTGAGGGGGCATACCGGCCAGGTCGGGCGCGGGGG
>LMZS01000015.1 GCA_001567085.1 Chloroflexi bacterium OLB15 | reverse complement strand
GCCCTGCGCACACATATAACCGTGCGGGGCTATTCAACGTTACGCTTACGGTAACCGGGCCCGGTGGGACATCAAACGTCTCCAGTCAGGTGCTGGTGAATACGCCATCTGCGCCGCGCGCCGCATTTGTGGCTTCCCCGGAAAGCGGTAACGCGCCGCTGACGGTGCAGTTTACAGATCAGACGACGGGCAATGTAACCAGCTACTTCTGGAATTTCGGCGATGGGCAGTCAAGCACCCAGCGCAGTCCATCACACGTATTCCAGAATGTGGGAACTTATACCGTGTTTCTAACCGCGTCTGGCCCCGGCGGCGTCTCTATTATTTCACGCCAGATCACGGTGCAAAGCCCTCAGATTCCAGCGCCGCAAGCGGGCTTTGCCTTCAATCCGGTCAGCGGTGTAGCGCCGCTTTCGGTACAATTCCTGAATCGCTCCAGTGGCAATATCACTGCCTATAGCTGGAACTTTGGCGATGGCTCATTAAGCACAATTGAAGATCCGACGCATGTATTCACCCATCCGGGAACCTATACGGTTACTCTGATTGTGACCGGCCCCGGTGGGCAAAGCGCCGCTCAGTCTTCGCTGGTGGTGATTGCGCCGAGCGCAACGCCGACCTTAACACCATCGCAGGTTCCGCCAACAGCGACCTTTACCAATACGACGGTGCCACCAACAGCGACGCATACCTTCACGGCAACTGAAACTTCGGTGTTGCCTTCTGCAACGTTAACCTCTACGGCAACTTCGACCGAGACTTTGCTGCCGACCGAGACGTTTACAGAGACGCCGACCTCTACGGCAACCTCGACTGAAACCTCTGCGCCGACCGAAATCGTGGTTGTGCCAACGAACACCGAGACGGCACTGCCGCCAACAGCTACATTCACGCCGACAGAGACGCTAATTCCGCCGAGCGCGACTTTCACGGAGCCCCCCCCGCCTACGGAGACGGCTACGTCGACTCCGCCAATCGTTAACTTCTCGCCAACTGTGACCGATCCTGTGGGCAATCCATTGACGGTAGCCTTTACGGATCTCTCGCTGGGTGAGGGGATATTCAGCCGAGCCTGGGACTTTGGCGACGGTCAGGCCAGCAGCGAAACCAATCCTATTCATACCTATGCCGCTGGCGGTACATACACGGTGACCTTGACCGTGACTGGCGCAGGTGGAGCAAGCTCAGCCCAGCAGCAGGTTACCGTGACTGCGCCGCCAACCGCGACCTTCACGCCAGAAGCGCCGGTAGTGAATTTCTCGGCGATTGTGGCTGATCCTGTGAGGTAATCCATTGACGGTAGCCTTTACGGATCTCTCGCTGGGCGAGGGGATATTTAGCCGAGCCTGGGACTTTGGCGACGGTCAGGCCAGCAGCGAAACCAATCCTATCCATACTTATGCCGCTGGTGGCACGTACACGGTGACCTTGACCGTAACCGGCGCAGGTGGGGCAAGTTCAGCCCAGCAGCAGGTTACCGTGACCGCGTTGCCAACCGCAACCCCCACAGTTGCGCCGCCGACGGCTAATTTCAGCGCTGTTGTTCTTGATCCGCTGTCAAATCCGATGACGGTATCGTTTACGAACTTATCTGCTGGTGAGGGTATCAGCAGCACAGCCTGGGATTTTGGCGACGGGCAAGGCAGCAGCGAAGCCAATCCTGCCCATACTTATGCCGCTGGTGGCACGTACACAGTGACCTTGACCGTGACCGGCGCAGGCGGGCAGAGCTCGGCGCAGCAGCAGGTATCAGTGGTTCAGCCGGTAAGCGCCAACTTCATTTTCACGCCGATTCCGGGTAACCCGCAGAGCATTCAGTTTACGGATACTTCTACCGGCCCGATCACGCTGTGGAGCTGGGATTTTGGTGACGGCCAGGCCAGTAATGAACAGAGTCCGGTTCATACTTATGCCGCTCCCGGAAATTATCAGGTTACGCTGACGGTTACCGGGCAGCCTGGCTCAACGCCTAGCAGCATCTTCTTCCCGGTGAACATTACAGAACCGATTGTAGCGGCCTTCAGTATCGTGCCTGTGCCTAATGATCCGTACAGCGTTCAGTTCATGAATGCTTCAACTGGCCCGATTGGTCAGTATATCTGGGATTTTGGTGATGGGCAGAATAGCGCTGATGCAAACCCGATCCATACTTATGGCTCGCCGGGAAATTACCCTGTTACCTTACTAGCTATTGGCACGGACGGCGTGACGCAGAATACAGCTAACGATACAGCCGTGATTACCGCGCCAACGGCAGAACCTACGGTGCCGCCGGAGCCGGTGATCGCCAACTTTAGCTACACTGCCGATCCTGGCGACCCGGCAACCATCAACTTTGCATCGTCTTCAACAGGGCCAATAGCTTCTTATTACTGGGACTTTGGCGATGGCGCATTTAGCACCGATGTGAACCCTCAGCATACATTTGCGCCTGGCCAGCAGTATCTGGTGATTCTCACGGTCACTGGCAGCGATCCGGCGAACAATAACTCTACCCAGCAAACGATTGATATTGCTGCGCAGGCAACGCCGACGACATCGGCGCCTACGCCAGCCTTCACGCTGAGCTTGCCCGGCACCAGCGCTAACAGCATCGTTTGGAGTCCAAGCGGGTACCTCATGGCCTCTGGTAATGCCAATGGCAGCGTTACTATCTGGGATGTGACTAGCCAATCTCAGTTCACGACGTTAAACGGGCATAGCAGCGGGGTGAACGCGGTTGCATGGCGTTCAGATGGCGCCTATGTTGCTTCGGGTGGCGGTGACAACGCAATCATCATCTGGGAAACCAGTGGCTGGCAGCCTGTAACCACATTGACCGCCGCAGGGAGCGTGACGGCGTTAGCCTTCAATCCGTCGGGCACAACGTTGGCCAGCGCCAGCGCCGATGGCGGCATCATCTTCTGGGATGTAGCGACATTCCAGCCTGTAGGGCAGTTACAGGCCAGCGACTATGTGCGCTCACTTGCGTGGAAGCCAGATGGATCACAGATTGCCTACGGCGCAGATGATGGCTCGGTTAATATCTATAACGTGACTACTCAGCAGCCGTTCTTCAACTTCTCGGTTGGTGGCGCGGCGACTGCGCTGTCGTGGAGCATAGATGGAGCGCGTTTGGCAGTTGGCAACTCAGACTCTACCGCCACCGTCTATGAGACCATTGGCTGGTCACCTGTTGCCGTGCTGACAGGGCATTCACAGGCAATCACTAGCCTTGTGTATAGCCCCAGCAGCATCACCATCGCCACAGGCTCTGAAGATGGCGAACTGAAATTATGGGATGCTTTCACCGGCACGGAGCAGGCGCCATCCAGACCTGCAGGCCAGTCGGTCACTTCTGTGGCATGGAGCGCTGATGGGGCATATGTGGCTAGCGCGACAACGGGCAGCAATATTCTGGTGTGGCAGCCCTAGTTGTTACTTTCCTGGGATGGCGCGTTGATGTAGCGCGCCATTCGTCATAGTGTATGAAAAGCGGCGCTGTTCAGTTTGGCAGCGCCGCTTTTGTTTATCTATGCGGTGAATAACTTTGTAGGATCAGGTGCGTTTGTAGATGATAAATGAGGGCACAATCGAGCCACCGCCAGCGGTTACATTGAGCAGCGATGACGATGACAAGCGGGTCATGCACCCGCTGGTTGTGCGACCAAAAAAGACAAAGGGATCAGCGTCCACCAAACGGGGGCTAATGTCTATCTGACCGTCTATAAACGCAGGATAGTCGTCATAAGCGATTCTCACGCGCTCTTGCACGACATAGGGATTTCTGAGCGCCGAGAGGATGGTTTCGCCCCAATTTTCCGGACTGGTTTCCCATCCGATTACGACACCTTTGCCGCCATATTCATCATTCGGCTTCAAGACCAACCGGTCTTTGTTTTCAGCGATAAATGGCACCAGATCAACTGCGCGTCCGTGAAAATGCGTATTCCGCTCACTAACCCGCCGTGTCCAGGGAATATGCGCCTCTATGGCCCGTAATTCTTCAGCAGAGAATAACGAGTGGTTACGCTCGTCACTAAGCAGCGCGAAACTTGCCTTTTTTGCCATCAGCTTGGCGCTAAATGCATTCGACATGCAAACGGCCTGGTCGCGAAGCGCATGCACAATTGGATTATCTATGCCCATGCGCTCGATCAATTCGCTGGATAGCACGCGTTTATAGATCAGGTCAATAGGGAAGCCGTGTTCGGAATAAAGTTTGCCGGAGCGATATTCAAGACTGCGCGGATCAGCCAGCACAACCGCTGAACCTTCAGCTTCAAAATGCTGCTTGCACAGTTCATGTTCGTTCAGCGTAGGAACATCTGCCCAATCCACAATTGCAATATTGGGCTTATTGGTGCCCCCCCATTGGCGATAAGCCTCAGCCAACGACGTATACAGCCCTTGCCGGACAGGGAAGGTGCGTGTGTGGTAATACTCATTGAACTGTTTGAAAATGTCGAGTTCCATGAAGGTATCAGCAACCGCATCATCATAGGCGATGCCTGCTGGCGTTTCGGCGTTGTACTCAACAAATTTGAGCGATAGGTCTTCTAAGATGAAAAACGAGTCCAGGCGTGATGTTGTCCAGGGAACTTCAAAGCCAATCGCCAGGCTAAACAATTCTTCTTCATAGGATTCAAGATCGAGCTGAGACCTGAAACTCATATCGGTGATGCAGGCTGAATGGGCTTTACGGAATGCGCCAAGCAGAATCTCGGTCTCTGATTTCAAGTATGCCCACTGCTCTGGCGTATAGAAATTTGGGCGTAATACTGTACACAGGGGGCGTTCGCCAAAGAAGCATTTACGCTTCTTTAGCCCGGCATTCATCTGCTCAACAGCGTGCGCTGCGGTATCGTTCGTGAGCAAACTGTGATAGCGTTCGACAACTTCGCTAGACATGATTTATTTGCCAGCTTTTTGGGTTAGGCTTCCCCAAACGTAACGTTCGCGGGTCGTCTTTTCGGATTTTGCCAGCTTAATCACCAGATCGGCCATGTGTTCCAC
This sequence comes from Chloroflexi bacterium OLB15, assembly GCA_001567085.1. Lineage (GTDB taxonomy): Bacteria > Chloroflexota > Anaerolineae > Aggregatilineales > Phototrophicaceae > Flexifilum. Next base: position 59,445 of record LMZS01000015.1, on the reverse strand, counting down.
CATCCATTGGAAATGGCGGCTGCCCAACGAATTCACATCCATATCTGGCGCTGGATTCATGAAATCAATAGCGTAAGGGATGCCATCGCGAATAGCAAACTCAACCGTATTCATGTCGTAGCCTAACGCGCGGCAAAGTTTTAGAGCGTCTTCGATGATCCTTTTTTCAAGGGTTGGCGAAAAATCATGCTCGTCATGGTATCTGCGCTCACGGGGATCGTACTTCATGACGTGAACTTCTTCTTGCCCTAAAACCATGCAGCGCGCGTAATTTTCCCACTCGATAAATTCTTGGACAATCATGGTCAGCAGGCCAGATTGGTTGAACTGGGAAATGAGTTCGTCTATCGAACGCACTACATAAACATCACGCCATCCGCCGCCGTGCGCGTCTTTCAGGATACAGGGAACGCCTACATACTCGGCTATCCATCCCCAATCCATCGGGTAAATCAGGTTACGCAGGCTTTCATTTGGAACGATGCCAGGAATGTAATCTTTATTGGGCAGCACCAATGTTTTCGGTGATACCACGCCGAGCTTTGTAGCCAGCGCGGCATCAAAAAACTTATCATCTGATGCCCACATAAAGGGATCGTTAATCACCTTCACGCCTTGCAGCGCGGCATACTTCAAATACGCGCGGTAATAAGGCACTTCATGCGAGATGCGATCCACAATTACCCGATAAGGTACCAATTCATCCATGCGCGTGCCGCCAAGCTGTACGTACTCGGCAGTTACACCTTCGCCGCGCAGATTGACTTCGTTTATGAAGGCGGGTGGCCATGACCATTCGCGGCCAACAATGACTCCTACTTTCAGTGGTTCAGCCTGTTTGCCTGGCATCGTAAACCCTTCTATTCCAGAAAATCTCTAATCATGACCGGAAATATAGTGTAATACCATCTGCTGCCAGAAGGGCCAATCGTGCGCCCAACCGTCCCATTCACGCAGGGCGTTGCCAATCCCTTTTTGCCATAATTTCTCTGAGAGCGTGCGCCCATTGGGCATTAGCGAATCTTCACGCCCACAAGCGATAATAATATCCTGTCGTTGCAGCCAGTAAAGCCGCTCAGGGTTATTCTCGTTAGGAATATAGTCTACAGGGTTATTGAAGTACACATTATCGTCGTAATACCCGGCTGCAAAGCGCCGAATATCGTATAGCCCGCTCATAGCCAAAATGCGGCTTACCTGCTGCGGATAACGCAGGCCAAAATTCATAGCGTGGTAGCCGCCAAAACTGGCGCCCATGCTTATTAGAAACGGGTTGCCATTCTTTCTTTCGCTAAAAGGCAGCACTTCATTACGCAGATAATGATCATAAGCCTGGTGGCGCTGCGCTCTGCCGGAAGGATGCGCCCAGTAACAATACCAGCTTTCCTCATCTACGCTGTCTACACAATAAAGCTGTAACCAACCATTGTTGATAGATTCAGCGAGCGCGTTGATCATGCCGCGATCTTCCCACTCGTAGAACTTGCCTTTTGATGTCGGAAATATCAGCGCCCGCGCGCCAGAGTGCCCGAATACCAATAACTCCATATCCCGGTTAAGCGCCGGGCTGTACCAGCGGTGATATTCGCGGTTCATGAGGGGGTTGCCGTCATCGCGGCCAGTTGCACCGCCGCCCGCGCGTCAACTAAGCCTGCGCCTTGCATTTCTTCGGGTTCATCTGGTAACGGCTTCGCTGTTGTCATCATTAAATACTTTACCTCTTGGGGTGAAAGGCGTGGGTTTGCTTCCAGCATTTGCGCGGCTACTGAGCTGATGATTGCCGCGGCTACAGAAGTGCCGTCTACAAATTGATAGTTTGCATCAACTACTTTATGAGACGCAACCTGCGCTTGAAGTGACGTATAGACTTGTTGAGTAGGGGTTGCTGCCGCTTTCGTGCTAAGGCCTAAATCCTGACGGCCGGAGCGGATCAATCGCTGAACTTCACGCTCATTATCCCCTGCATTTAAAATTTGCCCAAGCCAGTAGGCTTCACGGGCAATTTTTGTGCCGGGCAGAAAGGGGGAGGCAATCCACGCGGCAGGCGCCAGCACTTCAGGCTTGTGCCCGCCATCGAGCGCCTGCCCCCAGTTGTTAGGATACAGGCGCCACAACGCCGGATTTAGCGAGTTGTGGTCATTTATTCCACCCACTGTGATAGCCTCAGCGGCGCTTGCAGGCGGTGTAAGTAAGGGCAGCCCTTTGTTACCTGCCGCTGCTACAACGACAACCTGCATCTGCGTGAGTGTGCGCACCGCCTGGTGAATCGGATGGTCAGGGTCGTTACTTGGAAAGTCGCCACCCACCGAGAGGTTGACGATGCGAATATTGAAACGTTCGGCGTTATGAATCACCCACCGCAGGCCACGCAGGATATCAGTTTCTTTGATGCGCTTGCGTGGGTTGGAAACCTTCACCAGCACTAGCCTGGCATCTGGCGCAAGCCCCTGATATTGACCGTTACTCATGTGCCCATCGCCAGCCGCGATCACGCTGGTCATTTGCCCGTGCCAGCTATACCAGGCTGGTTTTCCATAGCGTGTGCCTTCAGTGACCGCAGCCGTTGTAGCATCTGCGTGGCATAGAACGCGACTGGCAATATCTGGATGCGGATAAAACCCGGAATCAATAAATGCAATAACCACGCCGCGCCCCGTATATTGATTGGATGCATGCATCCGCACCGGGGTTGGCAGCAGGGTAGGGCATTCAGGGTATTGAGGGTATGTCGGGAGCAGCATTCTCGCTCCGCCGAGTTACGCTGCCTGGATAAACGATTTGAACAGCGACAACATGCCCGGATCAAAGGAGATCAGGCTTTCGGGATGCCACTGTACGCCAACCACAAAGCGGTTTGACGGAAGTTCAATCGCTTCAACCACGCCATCTGAGGCAATTGCTGAAACGGCGAATCCCGGCGCTGTGGTCTCTACCGCTTGATGATGGAAGCTGTTCACCCGTGCTGTAGGGCCTAAAATCTGGCGTAAGCGGGTTCCCTGTACAGTCTCCACCCCATGCGCGACGAAATCACGCGGTTTCTCAGGAGAATATTGGTGGCGAATCGCGTTTGGCACCTGATCGCTTACATCTTGAATCAGCGTGCCGCCAGCAGCCACATTCAGGGTTTGCGTGCCCCGGCATACTCCAAGCAGTGGGAGATCGGCCTCCAGCGCCCATTTGGTAAGCAGCAGCTCGGTTTCATCCCTAAGGCTGTCAATGCCCTCGGTTTTTGGATGCTGCACCCGATCGTAACAGGCGGGGTTTACATCGCCTCCACCCCCTAGAAACAGCCCATCCAGACGGCTAAACAGGTCTTTCAGGGTGTCTTTACCTAGCGCGAGCGGCAGTAAAATTGGCGCTGCTCCAGCGGCCTCTAACGCAATGAGATAAGGCCGGCTCATGGCAAAGCGTTCCGGCATTTGGCCGGGCAGCGTGGTGTCATGAAATGTGGGAATACCAATGAGTGGTTTTATGGTGCACCACCTTTATCTTCTACGTTCCTTAGCGCTTAATCATAGCATAATCATGACAAATATCACTGTTTACATTATCAGAGGCTTTGTGAGTTGAAACAATTCATTGTATCCAAAACCGCTTTGGATCATTTGCGATTGGATGCAGAGGTGAAGCAAAAATAGGGAAGTACCTTTCAAGACACTTCCCTATTTTGTCAGATTAACGTGAATTGTAGCTGATGAGCACGCTTCTGGCACTTACGCTGACATGGCGGCGAGAGTGTCTTGTAGATAACACCTCTCACTCAAAGCTCGTGCCATCGCTGGCGCTAGATTAAGTTGTCGTCGGCCATCGGGTCTTCCACGCTTGGCCCGGTAGACGGCGGCGCCGGTGGCTGAGGCGGTTCTGGCGGTTCCGGTGGGGTGGGTGGCATGGGCGGGAATGGGTCTTTGCGTGGGTCTACGCTGATGTCAATATTCGCGACCGCACGCTTCAGCGTTTTGCGAGTCATATTCATGACCTGCTCTTGAATTTCCTGCCCCAGATCGCGGAGGCTATAGCCGATTTCTTCAAAGTCTGCTTTTGCCGCCGCTTTTGCCTGTGCTTTATACAGCCCCTCAAGATAGTCTACTGCCTGTGAGGACAACAAATTCACCTGTGCCAGATTTTTGTCGTCATCGGCATCTTCTTCAACATCAAGAACCAGCACTTCGGTGATGAAGAAATCGTCGGGCATAAGCTCTTTCGCCCGCGCTTGCAGCCGCTGATAGCCGCGTATAGCCGTTGCTCCTGTGCCATCGGCAATGCCGGTAAGCAGGCTTTTTTCAACCGATTTTTGCAGCGATTTGAACGCCAGTAAAAGTTGCTGCACTGTCTTGTTCAGATTTTCATCCATGATCTTCCCTCCCTGTCGCCGTAGCGATTATTCTTCATCTATGCCTAACGATGATTCGATAGCTTGTAATGTTTCTGGCTTCAACAGCCCGCGCAGCGTCTTTTTAGCGTGATGTAAACGCGATTTCACGGTTCCAATACTCGTGTCCATCGCCTCTGCTATTTCGGCATAGCTCATTTCTTCCTCCGCGAAAAGAATTAGTGTTTGTCTCTGAAGTTCGGGTAATTTCTCCATCGCTTCGCGTACTTCCAGTTGTAATAACAGCCAGTGACTCACATCTTCAGGCTGTGGTTCGCTTGCAGATGCATTAAAGGACACGTACACTTCAACTGCATCGTCATCCATAGAAACGCTCTTCCACTTTCCAGCGGCGCGCAGTTCGTCGTAACAGCGATTGCGTACCATTCGGAAAACGTAAGGTCGTAAATTCTCAGGTGGCGAGATTTTGTGCATGTTTCTATATAATGAGATAAATACTGTTTGTACGATATCGTCTTCCGAATCGTGAGAACCAATCAAACGACGGATAAACCGGCGCAATGATGGCTCTAAAAGCTCTTGAAGTTGAGCGAATGCCTCGAAATCACCTTGGCATGCGCGCTCTAAAAGCAGCGTTTCTAATTCGGGCATTACCTCAGCTCCTGTTGCTTAATACGGAGTTTGTAGGAGCTTTGTTCAAAACACCACATTTCACTTCTGTTTCCGCAAACGACGGGACGGGATATGGCTAGCTGGATGGTTGTTGAAGACGAACCTGATCTTTACGAAATGCTGATGGCAATGACCGAAACGATGGGCGTAAGCGGAGTCGCTTTCACCAACGGTGAAGATACTGTTTCGTGGATAGACGATGTTGATGCCAATCGCATTAATGGTGACCACCCTGAATTGGCGCTGTTGGATATTCGCCTGCCCGGTGAAATAGATGGCGTGGGCGTTAGCGCTCGCCTGCGCAGCAGCCCAGTATTAGGGGATATGGTGATCATACTCATGACAGCCTATCACTTCTCTGCGAAAGATGAACGCTCGCTATTACGCAAGTCTCGCGCTGATTTTCTAATCTACAAACCCCTGCCCGGCATCAAAGCGCTCAATCAGCTTTTACAGGACGGTTTAGCCAAGCGCAAACGCCGCGCGCGTAGGCGTAAGAAAGATAATCTCTGATGTTTACCGCAATTGTGTATATTCATGTCAAACAAGAATATCTAGAGGGATTCATTGAAGCCACTTTAGATAATGCCCGTAATAGTCAGCAGGAGCCGGGCATACTGGCATTTGACATGCTTCAGCAGAAAGATGATCCTACCCGCTTTGTGCTTTATGAAACCTATCGCACGCCGCAGGCGCAGCTTGATCATCGCGAAACAGCGCATTATTTGAGATGGCGTGAAACGGTTGAAGGGATGATGGAAGAGCCGCGTTTTGCGGTGAAGTATGACATTCTCTCCCCGTAGGAATCCTGATGCGTTTTGAATTTGCAACTGCGACCCGTATCTATTTTGGGGAAGGATTGTCGGCAGATATTGGTAAGATCGGGGCGCCGTTTGGTCATCATGCCGTATTTGTCGGTAATCCTGAACGCAATCGGGGAATTATCGAAGCCCTTGAAGCCAGCGATATTGCGTGCGCTGCTTTTACGCCTGAAGGCGAGCCAACTATAGCTATAGTTGATCAATGCGTTTCGCTGATCCGGGAGACACGTGCGGAACTGGTGATCGCTTGCGGCGGCGGTAGCGCGCTTGATCTGGCGAAAGCAGCGGCTATTCTGGCTGTGCATAAGGGGGAAACTCTGGATTATGTTGAGGTGATCGGGCGGGGGCGTGCGCTCACTGAACCTTCATTGCCGGTGATCGCTGTGCCGACGACTGCCGGAACTGGCTCAGAAGTGACGGCTAATGCAGTGGTCACATCCCCTGAAGCGCGGCTGAAGATCAGTTTGCGGAGTCCGTACATGCAGCCGCGCGCGGCTATTGTAGATCCGTCCTTAACTCTTACTCTCCCTAAGCAGGCAACAGTATTTTCGGGTATGGATGCGCTGACGCAGGTTATCGAGCCGTATGTTTCCAGGAAGGCTAATCCGATTACAGATGCGCTGTGTAATGAGGGGATCATCCGCGCTGGCAAGTCACTGCTGATTGCGGCTGAACAGCCTGATAATCTTGACGCCCGCAGCAATATGGCGTTGGTTGCGCTGCTCAGTGGGATGGCGCTGGCCAATGCCAAACTTGGCGCGGTGCATGGCTTTGCCGGGGTAATCGGGGGGATGACTGGCGCCCCGCATGGCGCAATTTGTGCCGCACTGCTTAGCCCGGTGATGCAAGCCAATATTGAAGCGCTGCGCGCGCACGCTCCAGGGCATCACGCCATTGATCGCTATCAGGAAATTGCGGCGATGCTGATTGGTGTTGCTGATTCTCGCCCCGAAGATGGCGCTGCATGGATAGCTGATTTGGCTCGTCGTCTTGAAGTGCCGGGCTTGTCTGAACTCGGCGTATTGGCTGCCGATATTCCTACTATTGCTGAACGTGCGGCATTAGCAAGCTCAATGCAAGGCAACCCGGTTCCATTCGACGCGCATAAATTAGCGGCAATTCTGGAAAGCGCCTTATAACGCCTTAACCTCAGCATGCCTGAAACAGTCAACGGTATGATCGTTGACCAGCCCGCAAGCTTGCATCATCGCATAGCAGATTGTAGAACCAGTGAATTTGAAACCGCGCTTCTTCAAATCTTTGCTCATCTGCTTTGAAATTTCAGATTCTGGCGGGATTTCGCGTAAACTGCTCCACGTATTGTGAATCGGTTGGCCGCCCACAAATGCCCATAGATAGTTTGAAAAGCTGCCAAATTCCTGCTGGACTTTCAAAAATTGCTGAGCATTGTTAATTGCCGCCAGAATTTTGGCACGGTTGCGAATGATCCCGCTGTCATTCATAAGCTCGTCAATTTTAGCCCCATCGTATGCTGCTACTTTTGCGGGGTCGAAATTATCAAACACCTGACGGTAGTGCTCTCGCTTACGTAAGACGGTGATCCAGCTTAAACCTGCCTGTGCGCCTTCCAGCACAATGCGCTCAAATAGGGCGTTGTCGTTATCTTTCAACGGCACGCCCCATTCTTGATCGTGATAGGCCACGTAAAGCGGATCGTTCAGGTTAACCCAACCGCAGCGCTGAATACTGGTCATATTTTTATCCTTGCAGGAAACTTTTAGTAATCTGTAGGTAGATTTCTGCCTGCTCCAAATGCACGTTATGCCCTGCATCCGGCACAATTTGTAATGTCGCATCCGGTATCATTTGTGCCATTCGCTGCATAATCGCGCAGTATTTGTAATCTAGCGCTCCGGTGATCAGCAGCGTTGGCGCACTTAGCGCATTCAACTTTCCCCACAACGAAGGCTGGCTTCCGGCGCCCATTCCGCGCAAGCTGTTAGCGAGGCCAGTTGGATTGCTTAGCAAGCGCTGCGCGCGCTGTTCCGCCAGTATTTCTGCGGAGAGCCTCGCCTGCGATTCGAAAAGAGGCAGGCGTTCCCAGCGGTCAATAAATGCTGTAATTCCATTTTCAAGCAGCCATCCGGCAAGTTGATCATCACTTTCAACCCTGCTGCTTTGTTCCTCTGGAGTTTCCAGTCCCGGCGATCCACTTTCCAGCACCAGTTTTCTGATGAATTGGGGGTAGGTGAGGGCGAAATACAGGGCAAGGCGCGCGCCCATCGAGTAACCGATTAAATGGACAGGCTTTGTCGTGATCGCTGCCAGCATGAGGTCGAGGTCGTTAGCAACTGCTCCGATGTGATAACGCTGGGGTTCAGCCAGAGATGAGGATAGGCCATGCCCCAATATATCAATGGCGATCACCCTGTAAGCGCTTGCGAAGGTAGGGGTAACTGCGCTCCAGTTTTGGGTACTGCCGATGAAGCCATGCAGCAGAATAAGGGGATCGCCATCTCCCTGTTCAGTGAAGTGGTAGACTGCCTCATTTACCTTGAACTCTGGCATGATATTCCCTGACGCGGTGCGCTTTGTGGCAATCTTAACAAAGATTCATAGGATCGTCGGGAATTTTCTGTTATCATTAGACTGACTAGTCGGTTTGAGTTGTGATTTTAGAATGTCTGACCCCAATAACAGGCGTGTAGGCACGCCAAAAGACCCTGAGACAACGCGGGGGCGTATTCTGGATGCGGCGCTTGAGGTATTCGCAGAAAAGGGATACCACGAAGCGAGTGTAGATGAGATCGTCGAAGAATCGCAAACCTCCAAAGGCTCGGTTTATTTTCATTTTCCAAATAAGCAGACCCTGTTCCTCTCGCTGGTGGATAAGTTTTCCAATTTGCTGGAACGCCGCATAAAAGAAGCTATCTCGCAGGAAGAGGAGGGTATAGCGCAGGTTGATGCTGCCCTCACTGCCTGTTTAGAAACCTTTGGGCAATATCGTCCTCTCGCCAAAGTGATGCTGGTGCAGGCGATGGGGTTGGGGACGGCTTTTGAGCAAAAGCTGATGGAAGTACACAACCGCTTTGCCACACTCATCAAGGTCTATCTGGATCAAGCTGTTGCGCTGGGTGAAATTGCTCCTGTGGATACGAATATCGTTTCCCGCGCATGGATGGGCGCTATCAACGAAGTTGTAATGCATTGGGTCATGACTGGCGAATCCAGCCCGAAGCGCATTATGGAAACTTTGCGCCCGATGCTGCTCCGCAGCGTTGGCGTTCAGGAAGATCGGATTTAGTCATGATGGTCTATACAGTCGATTCGGCGCACCCCGTTGTGGCGGGGAACGGAAGGCTTATTAGCCGCACAAGCCAGATCGAGCCGCTTGATCTGTTGAAACTACTACTCGCGAACCCTGAAATGCCGCGCATTTTCTGGCGCAGCCCTCATCGCGGAGTTACCTATGCCGGGCTGGGCGTCGCTGCAAGCATTACGGCAGAAGGGGATGAACGCTTTGAGCTGATTCAGCGGCAGGCGCAAAGTATCTTCAATGAAGCACAGATTGAAGACGTTGATCCGTCGCTGGAGCCGCGATTTTTCGGCGGCTTCGCATTTTTGCCGGGCGTTTCCACCGGTATCTGGTCGCAGTTTGGAGATGCTCAGTTTGTGCTGCCTAAGCTGATGTTCGCGCAGTTTCCTGATGGTGAGACGTGGCTTACGATCTCGGCTTTCGAAAATGAGGTGATAGATTTTGACCAGCCTGCCTATAGAACGGGAAGGCATCCTCGGAGTAGAGGGCAGCTTGTTAAGCGCACGCTGGCGACTGATCAAATGCGCTGGCAAGCAATGGTTACTGAAGCAATCAGGCAGATCAAGAGTGGTGAATTGGATAAGGTTGTGCTGGCACGGGCGTTGGATCTCCAATTTTCAGCATCGCCTGAAGTAGTGCGCGCGTTAACCCGGCTTGAGCCTAATTATCAGGATTGCCATCTTTTCCTGCTTCAGCCTGTCGAACAATCTTCTTTCTTTGGTGCTACACCCGAACTTTTACTGGATAAATCCTATTTGGAACTTCGCTCGGCTGCGCTGGCCGGGACGCGACCTAGAGGCCAATCCCCGCTTGCTGATGAGGTCTTAGCCGACGATCTTTTCTTAAGCCAGAAAGAACGGCAAGAGCATGAATTTGTTGTAAAAGCGCTGCAAGAATACCTTGAGCCTTATGTCACCGAAGTTGCAGCTCCAGCAGAGCCTGAAATTCTGCGCCTGAAAAGTATTCAGCATTTATATACACCCATGCAGGCTCGCCTTGAGCAAGATACGCACATTCTTCAGCTTGTACGTGAACTGCATCCAACCCCGGCGTTAGGCGGCTACCCGCGCAGCGCTGCAATGAAAGCGATTATGGGCGTTGAAGCCGAAGCGCGCGGTTGGTATGCCTCACCTGTAGGCTGGTTTGATCGCTATGGCGACGGCACCTTTGCTGTGGCTATCAGATCGGCAGTTGCTCAAAATGAGAGCGTGAGGTTATATGCAGGCGCGGGTATCGTTGCTAAGTCTGACTGGCAGGCAGAATGGGCAGAAACGCAGTTGAAGTTCAAACCGCTGGCGTATGGGCTTGGCGTTGAGCTATGACTGACATTACCCCCAATACCTTATGGGCACAGACGTTTGTTGAAGAGTTGGCGCGTGCCGGGCTTCGCCATGTAGTGATCGCGCCGGGATCGCGCTCAACGCCGTTAGTATTTGCCTTTGCGAGGCAGCCAGAAATTCAGGTCTATTCGCAAATTGATGAACGCGGTGCAAGCTTTTTTGCTCTAGGTCTGGCGAACGCGCTAGAGCAACCTGTAGCGCTGCTTTGCACGTCAGGCACAGCGGCAGCGGAATTTTACCCGGCCGTTATTGAAGCGCATTATTCCGCTGTTCCGCTGATCGTGCTTACCGCAGATCGCGCGCATGAATTGCGAGAGAGCGGCGCAAATCAGACGGTTGATCAGATCAAGCTGTATGGCGATCACGTGAACTGGTTTTACGAAGTCGCATTACCTGAAGGCCAACCGCCCGCAATCGCACTGCGAAACTTGCGCGCTTTAGCCAATCGGGCTTATGCGGCGGCGATGGGGCATCCCAAAGGGGTTGTACATCTCAATTTCCCGTTTCGTAAGCCGCTGGAGCCAACCACAGGTTCCGGCATCGCTGCCGTATCTACAGACTCCAGAGCCAATCATGCATCGCTTGTAAAAATCTCTAGGGGGGTGATGCTGCCAACGACTCAACAGATTGACTGGCTGGTTGATGTCGTTCAAACGGCGAATCAGGGACTGATTTTATGCGGGCCACGCTGCCCGCGAGCCGATTTTTCGGAAGCAATTGAGAACTTAAGCCGCGCAACAAGTTTTCCAATCTTGGCTGACGCGCTTTCGGGTGTTCGTTATTCGCAATCGGGGAATGTCATCAGCAGCCTGGAAACCATCACCAGCGTGGATCGGGAATTGCAAACGCCTGACGTTGTGATCCAGTTTGGTGCGCCATTAACTTCACCGGCGCTTGAAAGTTACCTGACCGCGCAATCGCCACGAATCTGGATACAGGTTAGCGAAGATGGCCGCTGGCAAGACCCGAATTTCTTGTCTACCGAAATGATCTGGGCAGATCCAACTGCATTGGCTGGCAGGCTTGCGGATCGGCTGGAACACCATACGCCGCCAGGCGCGCAGCAAAACTGGCTGAGTTATTGGTGTAAGGCGAATGCGGCGGTGGTGCAGGAGACGCAAAGATACATGGCCGATCATTGGTTTGATGGTGCCGTTCTAGAACGCGTCGCCGCGCTTGCCCCGGAAAACGCACAGTTGATGATCGGCAGCAGCCTGCCAGTGCGGAATCTGGATCAATTCGCGCTAACAATGCCTGAAACGGCCTTTGCTTATGCCAATCGCGGCGCAAGTGGCATTGATGGCACGCTCGCAAGCGCGGCCGGTATCGGTGCCGCCCATGCAGATAAGCCGCTGATCGCTGTGCTGGGCGATCTTGCGTTCTATCACGATCTCAACAGTCTGCTTACTTTTACGCGCGCTGGCATAAGAGCCACGATTGTTGTGGTCAATAATGATGGCGGCGGCATCTTTCGGCGTTTGCCAGTGTCACACTTTGAGCCGATATTCACCGATCTTTTCTTAACGCCGCATGGCTTCAGTTTGAGGGTGCTGCGCGGCTATTTGGTATGGATTATGTGTTGGCTGGCTCTCGTGCAGAATTTGATGCCGCTTTTTCCGCCAGTTTTGGAAGCCAGAACAGCACAATCATTGAAGTTCCAACGCATTCAGAAAATGATCTGGCGCGGCGCAAGCAGTTTCTGGAAATGGTCACAGCGCGGCTGCAGGAAGAACGTTTAGCCGCATTACAGGAGGATACATATGACGAATTGGGTTGAAGTGAAGTCGTTTGAGGATATTACTTATCATAAAGCCGACGGCATGGCGCGCATTGCCTTTAATCGCCCTGAGGTACGTAACGCGTTTCGGCCAGAGACCATTCAGGAAATGACCGAAGCCTTTATGGACGCGTGGGAAGATTCTTCCGTCGGCGTGGTACTGCTGACGGGCAACGGCCCTGCTAAAGATGGTAAGTATGCGTTCTGCTCTGGCGGCGACCAGAAAGTGCGGGGTGATGCTGGTTATGTCGGTAAAGATGGCGTGCACCGCCTGAATGTGCTGGGGTTACAGCGGATTATCCGCACTATGCCCAAGCCGGTGATTGCGCTGGTGGCAGGCTATGCTGTCGGCGGTGGGCACGTCCTGCATGTGGTATGCGATCTGACTATCGCTGCTGATAACGCGATTTTCGGGCAAACCGGCCCGCGCGTAGGCAGTTTTGACGGGGGATACGGCAGCAGCTATCTGGCGCGCATTATCGGCCAGAAGAAGGCGCGTGAAATCTGGTATCTGTGTCGTCAATATAACGCGCAGGAAGCGCTGGATATGGGGTTGATCAACAAGGTAGTGCCAGTAGATCAGCTTGAAACTGAAGGCGTGGAATGGGCGCAGCAGATTTTGCAACACAGCCCGCTGGCAATCCGCATTCTTAAGGCGGCGATGAATGCCGATGTGGATGGTCAAACTGGCTTGCAGCAGCTTGCAGGCGATGCCACGATGCTTTTCTACATGACCGAAGAGGGGCAGGAAGGCCGTGATGCCTACGTCCAGAAGCGCAAGCCTGATTTTGGTAAATATCCCTGGCGGCCATGAGCAAAGCAGGCTGTGAAATCTTAAGAAGCTGATGAAAGACTGGCTTTCGGCTGCTGCTATCTCAAGGCCAGAGGGGGCAGCTGTTATTCTTTCCGATGGCAAGCACATCACTTATGCTGAATTGCAGAATTTGTGCGCAGCGCAAGTGGTGATTTTGGTCGCCTGTGGGGTGGGGCAGGGCGACCGCATCGCGGTGCTTATGGAAAACAGCCTGCGTTATGTTGTCTTGGTTCACGCCATAATGCGGCTTGGCGCAGTGCTGATCCCATTGAATACGCGCCTAACCCCTGAAGAACTTCGTTATCAGCTTGAGGCGTGTGCCGCAGCCTTTCTTTGTTTTGATGCGCGTCATCGTCAGACGGCTGAACTGCTTGGCTCTAGCCAGTGTACGCTGATCGAATGTGACGGCGAATGGCAAAGTCTGCCCGGCGGTGACACTTCTTGCCCCGCAGTCGCCATCGAACTGAATGCCGTTTGCGCGATTGTATTTACTTCTGGCACATCAGGTAAGCCGAAGGGCGCGCAGCTAACCTATGCCAATTTCCTATATAGCGCGATGGCTTCAGCTTACCGGCTGGGCACGGCGCCTCAGGATCGTTGGCTGATCTGCCTACCCATGTTTCATGTGGGTGGGCTATCTATCCTGCACCGCGCGAGCCTTTATAACACTACGGTAGTGTTATCCGAAGGTTCATTTGACGCGCTTCGTATAGTCAGGCAAACTGAACGCGATCAGGTTACGATGCTCTCAGTCGTCCCCACTCAGCTTTACAGGCTGTTGCAGGCTGACGATGGAAACCTCGCTAAACTTCGCCTGATATTATTGGGAGGAGCACCGGGAACGCCCGAACTTCTCGCACAAGCGCGACAACATAACCTGAATCTTGCGGCGACATACGGTTTAACTGAAGCTGCCTCGCAGGTGGCCACAGCACCCCCTGAACAAACCTATGCAAAGCCGGGAACTGTGGGACGGCCACTCCCGTTTACTACCGTTCGCATCGTTGATGAAGCTGGGAATACGCGGCCAACGGGGGAAATAGGTGAAGTTTGCGTGAGCGGGCCAACACTTATGCGCGGTTATCTGGGGCATCCTGATATAGCGCCAGATGGCGGGTTCAAAACGGGTGACATCGGCTATCAGGATGAGGACGGCGATTTGTATATCATGCAGCGCCGAAGCGATCTGATCATCAGCGGCGGGGAAAATATTTATCCTGCGGAAATAGAGAGCGCCCTGCGTGCACACCCAGATGTTCAAGATGTGATTGTGGTGGGGATTCCTGATGTAGAATGGGGGCAGAAGGTTGCCGCCGTAGTCATAGCGCGAGAGGGAAGCGCGCTAACGCATGAACAGGCAGCGGCATTCTGCGCCGATAAACTTGCGCGTTATAAATGCCCGCGCGCGTATCTATTTGTTAACGCGTTTCCGCTCACTGCTTCAGGGAAAGTGGATCGTCGGGCAGTTACGCAGTTATTTAGCCGCTAAAGTTCGGCTTCGTCGCGCCGATCCCACGCAATATCGAACCATTCATCCAGCAGATATTTCGGATAGCCGATAGTCCACAAATTGTTATAGGATGCATCTTTAGACTGCCCCTGTGCTGCCCAGTATGGCACGCGCTTCATCATGGTCTCGATGCGCTCGCGCGGAGTAATGATCCATGTGTCTTGTGGCACCACGCCAAAGGCGATTACGTCCATATTGAAATTAGTGGTGTGCGATTTGCGATAAGTGGCAATCAGCACTGTTTCGCGCGCGCCGTGCTGTTCTGAGCATAAGACTTCCTGCACATATTTCGCGGTTCGCCCCAGATCGGCAAGGTCTTCAACAATGGCCGTCACATGGCCGCGCACATCAATTGAGAGCGGTTGCACGATTTTTGGTTGTGCCAATGGCTGACCGGGGCCGTGATAGAACTTGACGCCAAACGTGCCAAATTCCACATCTGGCAGTTCGGATCCAGCGCCCCAGCTTACCGCATCATGCAGTAGTACGCCGGGAAGCAACGCACCCATCGTAATCATGACCATCTTGGTGATTTGCCTGCCGTCGTGCGCATGGTCATGCTGGTAGCGGAACACTTCTTTCGCCTGCCATGAGGCGATCATGTGCTCAGCGTAATCCGGAATATACAGGAACTTCAGATTATCTCCCTGAACCGGGATTCCCTGAGGATTGCGCCAGTATTCAAGCGGCAAAGCATCTGCTAAATCAACAAGGTCATGGTGTGACAACATAAACAAACACCTTTTTCAAAAAGGGCAGTGAACAAACCGACGAATTTTCCTGACAACAACCTAAACTTTCAAGAGTAAACCTTTGCGGCTTTTGAGGATGACAGGCTCTATATCATCCCTGCCAGTAGTCAATCAGATTGAACAGATTGACTGAAAATGGGCGTGTTCCTTAAGAGGTTTCTCTTTTGTTCTTAAGCGGTTGTTCCTACATTGTGACTGTCACTTTGCTCAAGCCTTTCGGCTTATCTATCGGATTCCCTTTTGCCAGAGCAAGGTGCATGCCAAAAAGCTGACCGGGAATGATAGCTGCAATCGGGGAAAGCCATTCCGGCAGCGCTTCTGGCAGGCGTACCCACACATCTTCGCCAAAATTATCGTCATTCGTAATCAGCATCGTGGCGGCGCTGCGTTCGCGAAGCTTTGACAGCAGCGTTGCGAAATTAGCGCTGCTTTTGCCCTTCGGGGCGATCACGATTACGGGGAATTCTGGCTTCACGATGGCGATGGGGCCGTGCAGGAAATCTGCTTCACTGTAGCCCTGCCCAATGATGTAGCAAAGCTCCTGTACCTTAAGGC
Source organism: Chloroflexi bacterium OLB15 (assembly GCA_001567085.1). Taxonomy (GTDB): domain Bacteria; phylum Chloroflexota; class Anaerolineae; order Aggregatilineales; family Phototrophicaceae; genus Flexifilum. The sequence goes on along the minus strand of LMZS01000015.1, from coordinate 43,597 downwards.
AAGTCTCGATAGCCGTACAGTAGTTATAGGCGCGGCCTAACGCTGCAAAGCTCTCTAAATCGGCGTGGCGAACGGCAAATTCCTGAACTGGTGATGAAAGCTCTAATGTTTGTGTGATCTGTGCAGGCAGTTGAAGCAAATCAGCATTGAGGGTAGGGTTGTTTGCTAGCGCCGCAACCAGCATGGCAATTACGGTCAACTGCGCCGTATAAGTTTTGGTAGCGGCAACGCTGATCTCTTCCCCTGCGTGAAGGGAGATGTGATGAGCAGCAGATTGTGCTAGCGGCGAATTTGGGTTATTGGTGATGCTCAGCGTTAGTGCGCCCTGCATGCGCGCATCACTCACGACTTGCGTTACGTCTGCGGCCATGCCAGATTGGGAGATTCCGATAACCAACGCCTGCGAAAGATTGGGCGCGGCGTTATACAGCGTATGAATAGATGGGGTGGCCAGCGCAACAGGCATACGCGCGTGAATGCCTAGCGCGTACTGCGCGTAACGTGCGGCATTATCTGAAGTGCCGCGTGCGGCGATACATACAAACGCTGGCTGAAATTCCCGAATTGCTTCTGCAATATCGCTGATATGCCCGGCTTCGCTTTCCAGCAAATTGCCGATCACCTGGGGTTGTTCATAAATTTCAGTTTCAAGATGAGACATCGTGCCTTCTCTCAAATGTGTATTGAGCTTCATAACAACTGCTCGCCTGCCAGTGTAGCCGATCTGACAGGGAACTGCCCAATGGATAGAGATTATGTAGAGTATCCAAATTTTAGACGAGTATCTGCACGAAAGACAATCCCACCCGCATTTAGGTAGTTGCGATAACTTAGTAGAACGTTATAGTTTATCGCACTCTTGGAGCAAAGGAGGTGTAGTGGCGGTATGGATGATTCTTTTTTTGATGTCTATTCTATTAAATTTGATTGACATAGGATGAGGTAAAACCATGAAAAAGGCAAAGCTTATAGGTATTGCTGCTGCGGCAGGGCTGATGGCGCTAACTCTTGCGCCAGCGGCGATGACTGTCGCGCAGATGGAACCACTGGTGATTGAAAGCTGGCGAAACGATGACCTTACGATCTGGCAAGATGTCATCATCCCGGCTTTTAACGCGCAGTATCCTGATATTCCCGTTGTTTTCTCTCCATCTGCACCAACCGAATATAATGCTGCCCTAAATGCCCGTTTTGAAGGTGGCACTGCGGGCGATCTGATCACCTGCCGCCCCTTTGACCTTTCTCTCGATTTATTTAATCAGGGGCATCTGGCCTCGCTAAATGATCTTGAAGGTATGGCGAATTTCGGCGATGTCGCCAAGAGCGCCTGGATTACTGATGACGGCTCAGATGTTTTCTGTGTGCCAATGGCTTCGGTAATTCATGGCTTCTTCTACAATCAGGATGTGTTTGATCTGCTAGGTCTTGAAGAACCAACCACTGAGGCAGAGTTCTACGCGGTGCTGGATGCCATTCAAGCAGATGGCAATTACGCGCCACTAGTCATGGGTACGGCTGATCAGTGGGAAGCCGCAACAATGGGCTATCAGAACATTGGCCCCAATTACTGGCACGGTGAAGAAGGCCGTTTGGGGCTGATTGATGGCACCGCGAAATATAATGAAGGTGGATTCCTGGCGGCCTTTGAAGCCTTGGCTCGTTGGCAGCCGTATCTGATTGAAGGCTATCAGGGTATTTCCTATCCGGATGCGCAAAGCGCGTTTACGCTCGGCTTGGGCGCGATTTACCCGACCGGCTCATGGGAAATCTCTGGTTTTGAAGCGACTGCGGATTTCCCGATTGGCGCTTTCATGCCGCCGCTGCCTGAAGGTAGCGACCAATGCTATATCAGTGACCACACCGATATTGCAATGGGTATGAACAACCATATCGAAGATGAAGCCCGCCGTGAAGCGGCATGGACCTTCTTGAATTGGATGACCACTTCGGAATTTGCCTCACTCTATTCCAACGCACTGCCGGGATTCTTCTCGCTTTCTAATGAGCCGGTTGCGCTGGATAACCCGCTGGCGCAGGAAATGGTATCCTGGCGTGATGAGTGTGAATCTACGATACGTTCGTCTTACCAGATTCTCTCACGTGGTGAGCCGAACAATGAAACCGATTTGTGGGTGAACAGCGCGCGCTTGCTTAATGGTGAAATTACCGCTCAGGAAGCGGCAGATACCGTACAGGCTGGTCTTGAAGCCTGGTACGAACCGCAGCAGGCGAACAGCTAAATCAGCAAGTGTTTTTCTGGTTGTAAACCGGGGCGAGCGGCAAACTGCCCGCCCCGGTTTCTTTGCCGCCTTAATCTGGTGGGGATTTCTATGAAAAACCCGGCTAAAAGTAGTACGTCGCGCAAGAAATTTCCGACACACCTACTGGTTTTCCTGGGGCCTGCTATTGTCATTTACACCGTATTTATGGTGTACCCTCTGTTTGACTCGCTTCGGTTAAGTTTGTACGCACCATCGGCAGGAAATAGCCGGGTTGAAGAATTTGTGGGGCTGGCAAACTATCAGCGTTTGCTCACCGATCCCTTACTGTCACCCCGCTTGACCGGCGCGATAGGCAACAATTTCGTGTTTTTCATCGTTCACATGTTCGTTCAAAACCCGATTGCGTTGGTGTTAGCGACGCTGCTTGCTTCCGTCGGGAAGCGCTCTAGTGCCGTGTATCGAACTCTGATTTTCACTCCTACGGTACTCTCGTTTGTTCTGGTGGGGTTCATCTGGCAAATCATCTTAAACCCTCTATGGGGAATTGCAGATGACGTTCTGGGTATCTTTGGCCTGGAAAGCCAGCCGTGGCTGGGCCTGCCGGGAACGGCTTTGCCTACGTTGTCGCTGATTTCGGTGTGGCAGTTCGTCGGCATCCCTATGATGCTGTTCCTCGTCGCCTTGATCGGTATTCCTGAAGAGTTGATTGAGGCCGGGCGGGTAGATGGGGCTTCGGCATGGCGCGTATTCTGGTCAATTAAATTTCCGCTTATTTTGCCCACGGTCGGTATCGTAGCGATCTTGACCTTTGTTGGTAACTTCAACGCCTTCGATCTGGTTTACACTGTGCAGGGCAGCCTTGCTGGCCCGAACTTCGCTACTGACTTACTCGGCACTTTCTTTTACCGCACCTTTTTCGGTTTCCAGCTTCAGCCGGGTAACCCGACGATGGGCGCTGCGGTAGCGGGAGTGATGTTTTTGATCATTATGCTTGGTGTTGTGCTGTATTTAGTTGGTTGGCAGCGCCGTATTACCCAATATGAGCTATAGATGATGACGACAATCACGCATTCTAACGTGGCGCCTGCTGGACAGAGTATCTGGCATCGCTACCGGATTGGCTCGCGAATACAATCCGCTGGCGCACACCTGATTTTGCTGACCTATCTGCTGATCGCTGTTTTTCCAGTGATCCTGGTTATCATGAACTCATTCAAGGGCAGGCAGGCAATCTTTCGCAACCCATACGCACTGCCAACACCTGAAACCTTCAGCCTTATCGGCTATGAAACTGTATTTTCGCGGGGCAACTTTCCGCTTTACTTCGTAAATAGCCTGATTGTTACGTTAGGCTCCATGTTCTTGATCATTCTCTGCGGGGCGATGGTTGCCTTCGCGCTTAGCGAGTATCGCTTCCCGGGCAATACACTTCTTGGCCTGTATTTTGCGCTGGGCATCATGATCCCTATCCGGTTGGGTACGGTAAGCCTGCTGCGTATCATCGTGAGCCTAAGTTTGATCAATACCCATATCGGGCTAATACTGGTCTATACGGCTTCCGGGCTGCCTTTAGCAGTTTTCGTGTTGAGCAATTTTATGCGACAGGTGCCGCGAGATTTGAAGGACGCGGCGCGGGTTGATGGCGCAAGCGAATATCGTATCTTCTGGATGGTACTGCCGCTGGTGCGGCCAGCCTTAGGCACAGTGCTGGTTTTTAACATGATCCCAATCTGGAATGATCTTTGGTTCCCGCTCATTCTCGCTCCTGCGGAAACCGTAAAAACGGTTACGCTTGGCGCACAGACCTTTTTAGGACAGTTTGTTAACGACTGGAATGCGGTATTAGCCTCGTTGACGCTGGCGATGGCGCCAATCATCACTCTTTACATACTGTTATCACGGCAGCTCATACGTGGTTTAACGGCAGGAGCGATCAAGTAAATGCGTGTTGGTATTGTAGGCAGTGGCTTCATGGCGCGAACCCACGCGGCCGCGTGGGCGAATACACCGGCGACATTGGTAGGCGTTCATACCCTGGATTCATCAGGCGAAGAAGCCTTTGTCAGGGATTTTGGTTGTCAGGCGTTTAACTCGTTGCAAGCGCTGATCGATCAAGTAGATGTAGTAGATGTGTGCACCCCTACATACCTGCATATGGGGCACGTGATCGCCGCTGCCCATGCTGGAAAGCATGTGATTTGTGAGAAACCGATTGCGCGCACATTAGAGCAGGGCGAGGAAATGATCCGTATTTGCCGAGATGCAGGCGTACAACTGCTGATCGCGCATGTAGTACGGTTCTTTCCCGAATATGCGCGCGCTAAAGCAATTGTTGATAGCGGAGAAATCGGACAGGTTGCCGTGGTGCGCCTTTCGCGCTGCGGTTTCAAGCCAGCAGCCAATATTCCTGACTCGTGGTTTCACGATCCCGAAAAATCGGGCGGGATGATGCTTGATTTAATGATTCACGATTTTGACTATGCTCGCTGGGTAGCGGGTGAGGTGGAAAGCGTGTATGCCCGAAGCGCCACCGGCGCTAATGCAACCGCCCCGCTCGATCACGGGCTTGCCATTTTGCGGCATCATAATGGCGCACTCTCGCATATTGAAGGCAGCTGGGCATATCCACCGCCATTGTTCCGCACCGCGCTAGAAATAGCTGGCAGCGAAGGGCTAATTGAACATCCTGCTGGTAACGCCAATGCCATAGAAATGTATTTGCGAAGCACAGAATCTTCTGCGCAAATGACCGGCTTGCCGAGAAGCTCATTGATTGAAGACCCATACACACTGGAAATGCAGCATTTTTACAAAGTTTTGACTGAGGGCATCGTGCCCCGTGTAACCGCGGAAGATGGGTTGGCAGCGTTGAGAATTGCGCTTGCTGCTCGCGAATCTGCGCGCACTGGTAACGCAGTGCAACTGAGAGGGTAGGGCGTGGCTGTTAAACTTCGCGTTGGCATTCTTAGTTTCGCGCATTTACATGCTGACGCCTACATTTCCAATTTGCGCGGGAACCCGCTGGTGGAATTGATCGGCTTTTCTGATGAGGATGCCGAACGCGGGCAGCGCGTATCGCACCACTATGAAGCCAGATATTTCCCGACGCATGAGGCGTTGATTGAATCCCGCCCGGATGCGGTTGTCGTATGCAGCGAAAACAGTCGCCACGCGCCTCTGGTAGTGATGGCAGCGGAAGCCGGGATTCACGTGTTATGCGAAAAGCCCCTTGCTACGACGGTCGCAGATGCGTATTTGATGACTGAAGCCTGCCAGCGTGCCGGGGTGGTGTTAATGACGGCTTTCCCGATGCGTTTTAACGCCCCCGCGATAGACGTAAAATGGGCTATTGAGCAGGGGAAGCTGGGCGAGATCATCGCCTGTGCTGCTACTAATCAGGGCGAGTGCCCCTACTATCACCGAAGCTGGTTTGTTGATCCACTGCTTGCTGGTGGTGGGGCGATGGCGGATCACATTGTCCATGCGGCAGACTTACTGCGATGGTATTTGGGCAGTGAAGCGCGGCGTGTCTACGCACAGGCCAACCATATTCTCTACGCGCAGGAAGCCCCGCTGGTGGAAACTGGCGGTCTGGTCAGCCTGGAATTTGCAAATGGCGTCTTTGCAACCATTGATTGTAGTTGGAGTAAGCCGCCGTATTACCCCACGTGGGGGGGCTTGACGATGAGCCTTGTCGGTGACGAAGGTGTGGCGAATTTCAATGCTTTCAAGCAAATGTTGACCGTATTTAACGCCCAAACAAAACGGCCGCGCTGGGATTTTTGGGGATCAGATGCTGATCAGGGCATGATCAATGAATTTATCAATGCGATTCTTGAAAATCGCTCGCCAGCGGTCACCGGTGTTGATGGCCTGAGAGCAGTAGAAATTGTAGAAGCCGCGTTTCGCTCTGTTAAAAGCGGAAAGCCGGAAGAAATCCTGGTGGGGTAGGGCGCTAGAGTTGCTCTACGTGAACCTGAGCAAGAATGTTTTCGTAATCGGGTAAGGTGAAGAAACCTGCCCCTAACGTAAGCGTATTGGCTGCACCTGCTGCCGTCGCCATTTTCAGTTGATCGGGAACTGGCAGCCCGGATGCCTGCCCGACCAGTAATCCGGCAAAAAAGGAATCGCCACTTCCTACGGCGCAAAGGGCATCTACGGGCGGTGAGGCGGCGAACCAAACCTCTCCTTGCGTGAGGAATGCAGCCCCCCTGGAGCCGAAAGTGATGACTAGCTCTTGTAAGCCTAAAGCGCGCAGCAGCGGAATCGCAGAGCTTAAGTATGAAGGGCCGGGAATCGTACGACCGATAATCGTCCCAATTTCGTGATGATTCACTTTAGCCTTGATACCTGGCACCTTTAGGGCAGATTCAAGTATGTTGCCGCTGGCATCTACCCACACACAACGGCTGTTTTCAACGCAATAGCCGAGCAGCTCATTGTATTTATCCAAGGGTGAGCCAGGCGGTAAACTGCCGGAGAAGCACACATACTTGTTCGTTACATGCTGGCGCACTTCTTCTGTAAGCCGCTCCCAATCCTGCGACGTTATCGGCGTGCCGCGTTCGTTGATAACCGTATTGTCTCGCGTTTCGGAATCAACAATGATTGTGCAGCTGCGGGATTCTCCCTCGATCCATGTCCAATGAGACGGCAAGTGATCCCGCTGAGCAAGTTCAGCAATATATTTGCCAGTCCATCCGCCAAGGAAACCGCAGCATTCCGCCTGTTTGCCCAGCGAAGCCACTGCACGCGCTACGTTGATGCCCTTGCCACCCGCACGAATATCACGCTGCGTCTCGCGAAATACGCCGTTTGTGCGAAAGCCCGGCACCAGCAGGGTTCTATCAATAGCAGCATTCGGGGTGACCGTTAGAATCGCCACAGTGTCAGTTTCTTAGGGGAATAAATTCGCATAGTCATAAGCGACAAACTACACCACAAAATCAACCATCTCCAGAATAGACCCGGAAACAGGCGCTGCGCTCAAATCAAACCGCCCATCCTGAGAATAAACGACCAACGGCATGAATTCCGGGCGCAAAGGTACCCAGACAAACCTATCCACACAAGCGCCAGACTGAAACGCAAGGCGGTACCGCTGTAACATCATCGCAAGCGTAACCTTAATTTCCATCATCGCAAAAGGCGCCCCAATACACATCCTTGTACCGGCGCTAAACGGCAAATACTGATATGGGGTAGGGTCAATCGTCAACCACCGGTCAGGCATAAACCTGCGCGGCTGATCATAAATCAGCGGGTCATGATGAGTATGATAATGGCTGAACACAACTTCCGTCCCAACCGGAAGCTGATAATCATCAATCATAGTCTCCATCGCAGTAACCCGCGTTCCCATTGTGACCGGCGGTAATAAGCGCATACTTTCCTTAATCACCCGATCCAATACTTGCAGCCTGCCAATGTGCTCAACAGTAGGGGGATTTCCGCCACAAACCGTCTGTAACTCATCGTACAACTGCTGCATAACCTGCGGGTGCTGAGCAAGCAAAAACACCGTCCATGAAAGCGCGTTAGCCGTTGTCTCATGTCCGGCAGTCAGCAAAATATTGATATGCCCGATCAATTCATCCTCAGTAAGCGAATCTCCAGACTCGTCTCGCGCACTGATCAGTTCAGCCAGCACATCAGCTTGACCATCACCAAATTCGCGTTTCCAGGCGATCAACGCCCGAATCTGATCGTCAATCTGCTGAGATAGATCGAAAAATGCTTCATATTGTTCCGGGGCGGCTTCAATGCTCACAATAGGAATCAGTTCAAGCCAGCGCTGGATAATACTTCCAAGATGATCCGCTGTGCCTGAAAAATCTTGGCCGAATAACAGCCTACCCGCCACAGTAAGCGTATGCTGGAACATCTCGCGCTGAAAATCCAATGACTGCCCGGACTCCCAACGATCAAGTGTACGCTCAGCAATCGAAACCATCGTATCTAAATACGTCTCAATTCGTTTACGGTGAAATGATGGTTGTATCAAACGGCGATGACGTTGATGCACCTCACCATTCAAACTAAAGAGACCTGTACCCACACGCCGCAGTACTGCGCGGCGCGGATCGTCCTGCCAGGTGCCATATATCGGCCCGATGATTGGCCCCGAATGAAAAATATCGGTTCGCGTAAGAATCTCGCGGTTTAAATCGGCTCCGAAGCAAAAAACAGTTCCGGGGCAATCTTGTCCCGGAAACATAATTCCTTCGTTACCGCCCTGTACTAAAGCCGAAACCCGGCCATAGCTTTGTAGAAGGTCGTCCATATAGGGAAGGGGATCAAGCGTAAAGCGAAGCGCATTACCTTTCCAACCTTCTGGATCGGGCGCAGGTGCGGGAATATCCGCAAATGACCTCAAGCCTATCGCATCCATAATCAATCGCTGAATGAGGCTGGCTCATCTTCACTGGAAATAAAATTATCAACGCTGGTTGGCGGGTGCGTTTCCTCTACATCCGTTTGCGGGAGCATTTTGCTGATATTGATCTGCCCAGTGTTGACTTGATCGCGATAACGCAAATGCCGGGCTTTGCTCTGCAAATCCTTAAAGAAATCGGAGTCCGTAATTTCGCTCACAGCGCGCTGCTGTTTAACCAGATCAACTTCAATCTTCAAAGATTCGACCTGCTGCTTCAGTGCCGCCTCACGTGAAATTACTTCCGATGCCATCGAGCCAAACATACTGCTTAGCTGACTGACTTCATCGGTGCCAACGGTTTCCTCAAGCGCTTTTGCGCCTTCTAGCGAAAGCTCGCCACGTTCCATTTGCCGCGCAGCATCTGTAAGTTTTAAGAGTGGGCGAGAGATGCTTTGCGATGCAAGCACGGAGTTGATAATGGTTACTACCAGCGTTAACACAATCGTCAAAACGAGCTGCCCAATAAGCACCGAATCGCCATCCATATCAGGTGCTTCAGTGGCCGCAACAGGCAGCTCATCTGATTGCGTCTGCCCGGTTTGAATGAACGCCTGAAGCTCTGCTACTTGCTGCTCTAGCGCCACAACTTCCTGCTGCACCGAAGAATCTTCCTGAATCAGAAAGAAGCTCAGCAGGATCGTCGGTATGGCTGCTGAAATAACAATGAGCACCGTAAGCCGCCTTAACAGCCCCGATTGTAACCATGTTCCCGATAGTAGATATTTCAAATCCAGCCGTTCATAGTTAAACAGCAGAATCGGAACGAACAGCATCACGCTCAATAAGTTATGCTGAAATATCGAGACGAAATAAGCTTCAAATGATGCTTGTATCGGGTAGTCAACGAAGATGAATGAATCAGTAAGACACGCAAACCCTACGCCAATGGCAGTACCACCCACAATATACGCAATCATGTGCAAAACATCAGCCAGATTAGATGTATACCTGCGGTGATACAGCGCCATCACGCCCGGAATGAGACCGCTTAGCCCATTCCCGATTTGCCAGTTTAGAAAGTATGTCGCCGCCGTTATTGCCAGCGTCGTATCGTATACACTGCCCGCCTCAGGAGGAGACGGGATATTGCCTGCCCAAAAATCGAAAACCAGATTGCCAAACATGCCGGTGGCAAAGCCAACAACCGGGCCAAATATAAAGCCAAATAAAACGGGGATTGCTACTGCTGGGCGAATGTCCGCGCCGGCGAAGTTAGCGAAAAATGTTGAACGAGAGAGCACAGCATAAAGGACGATGCCGGCGACCATTGCGATTAATTCGCGCCGACCTACCTTCCAGGTCGCATTTTTACGGCTGGTCATAAAGCTACTTACCCCCATGACGTTCAACAGGCTGAATTGCGGAGATATCCCCTTCTAAAGGAAATCATAACACAATTACGCTGTCGTAATCATAAGACCGCTTCCCGTAACAAAAAATTTTCCGTATGGGGAAAAGCCCAGCCGAGCCGCTATTGTTAAAGATGCAAGGTTTGTTGCCTCCGAGTCGTACTGCGGAATCCATGATGTTGCATTCAGTATCCACTGCGTAATGTTGAACGCCAGGCAGCTGCCAATTCCCTGTGCGCGGTACTCATCAAGCGTATCTATGAACACTTCAGCTAGTAAATCTTCCCATACGCGCACCGTACCCACAGCAACCAGCGTATCCTTGTCAAAGTAACCAAGCGCATAAGGAAAGAGATCGGGCATCGTCAGGGTATATTCAGGCGAAAAAGCCAGCTTCTGCTTAAATGCCTGTAATATCGGCTCGTCATCAACACTTAGAACCCTGCTCTCAAATTCATAAGCTAATTGAGATAGCCCCCCGCTGCCCAAATAATGCAAAATGCTGGGGCCATAAGGGGCTGCCAAATGCAGGTTATGGCAAAGACGATGTAATCTGTCTTCGCGATCCGCATCATTTAGATCAGGGTCATCTGCAATAGCAATGAAATCAAAGCCAACATGTTGGGGAAGGGCATCGTTAAGGGCTATAACCCAGGCCCGCTTCTTAACGGCGGCAATGCCCTTGATACGCGAAGTTCTAAAAACGATTGGTTTTGTGGTGTTTAACTGTGCTGTGCTGCAACCTAGAAATGCAGCCCAATATTGATCAATCCTTTGGAGGGAGGTCACTCGTTGAATCATCCTTTGATGCGTCAGACTCCAGCAGCGCACCAAGTGGATCGGGCTTATGGCGACGCGGGATTCCGACCAGCAGCGAATCTATAGCATCATCATTTTGCAACGGAGGTGTCAACGATTTGCTTACCACCGCAGAACCTGGCTCTGCATCTTCAGAAATAGACTGTTCCAGCGCCTTACCTGGCGCAGTCTGTTTGACGCTGTCATCAATAAGCGTATCTAGCAAGCTGCTTCCACGCCGTCGCACTGTGCCCGAAGACTGTTCCCCCAAAGCGCTTGCCGAGTCACGCTTGCGGCGTTTCAACCGCCAGTTCAACATGCTCTTGTCATAGGATGACGCGATCCGTGATGCTGAAATCAGGGCGATGCATGCCGCAAGAATAGCGATACCCAGATAAACATTGCGGGCACCATCCATCGAGATCATGCCATTGCCGACGGCAATCATCGTACTACCGATGACAATGCAGCTCAGGATGGAACCAAGAGGATATAGATAACCATCCATAAACGCGCTTACGCGGCCGCGCCGTTCATCTGGAACCAATCCCTGAAAGGCTTTGATCGAAGGCTCATCAATGCCGATCTTGGTGACGCGCACCAGATAATTGCCAATGATCACCCCAATGATGCTCGGAAACATGAAGGCAAGGGTTAAGCCCGAAAGCATGGCCGTTGGCAAGGACAGAAATATATGCTTAAAGCCGAGGTTATTTAGCAACCAGACGGCCACAAACCCCTGAACGAGCAGCAGTCCTATGGCAACAGCAATTTTGAAAGTACCGTAAAACGTTTGAATATCGCTGCCTGTGGTGAAATGATTTGAAACGTTGAACAGGAAATCAAACTCTATAGCGTTCAAGCCAATGCCCAACAGAACCATTGCCAACGTTAGGTAGCGGAAGATCGGCACTTCGCGGATAAAGGCGATCCCTTCACGCAAAGAGTCCAGCAGTTTTTCGTCAACACGAGCCTGCCTATTCGTCACCTGAATGCGATTTAGCGAAAGCATCAAGAGTATTCCAGCACCCAGAATCACGGCCATATTGAATAACAGCAGCCGGTAACTGGTTCCTGCGATTTGCGCCATACCGGCAGCGATGCCGTTCCCTACAATGCCGCCGGTAAATATAGCGATACCCAATAATGGAAATAAGCGCTTTGCCGATGCAACCGAAAACATATCGTTTGCCAGCGCCCAGATAAGCAGGGGGAAGAGCAGCCATTGTTGATCGTTAATGACCAGCAGTAAGCCGTAGCCAAAGGCGCCTTGCTCGGTTGTAAACAGCCCGAAAAGCGCAAGGTAGACTGCCGCAAACAAAAAATACATAATGACGGCTAATCGTCCCCGTCGCGTTCTATCTACAAACAGGGAATAGATGCCGGAGGTGACAATGACGATTGCCATGTCAATCGCCCAGACGACCACAATTTGAGGCGCGCCGATATTGCTGATAAAGCCGCTGGTGGCTACCACCTCATTGGATTCGAGAACCATTGAATTCAGGAAAAACAAAACAGCAAGCAGCAGAAACCTACCGCGTTCGTCAGGCATGATGCGGTTGAAGGCTGCCATGAGATTACTTGATCAGACCCCGGCGAAACTCAATTTGACTAACGGTTGCTGCGTTAAGCCGATTCTTGACCAGCGCCATCACATCCGTAGTTTCAAAATCATCGGTGCACACCACAAGATCAACGGTTGCGAAGCCATATTCAGGCCATGTATGCACTGACAGATGGGACGCACCTACGATGACCATCGCGGTAATACCCTGCGGGTGAAATTGGTGAGAGATTTGCTTGAAGATTTCTGTACGGATTATGTCGGCAATTTCAGAGAGAAGTGTTTCAATCAGTTCGAGATCGTTTATGATGTCAAACGGACATCCAGCAGCCTCAAGAATGACATGCCGGATCAGATATTCTTGGCCAATGGTGGGATCGTTCGGGCTAGATTGCGTTTTCACAGTGTTCTTTCAGTTTCAATTTGACCAAACTTCAATGATTATAACTGCAAACGCCGGCTTGTTTCGTTGATAAAACTATAAATTTCCGGCTAATATGATTTAGCATCAAGCTTCTCAGGTATAAGGTGGTCGTAATTATGGAATCGCTCATCGGAATTATGGCGATTTTCTTATTCGTTTTTGTAAATGGATTCTTCGTCGCAGCAGAGTTTGCTTTTGTCGGTGCGCGGCGCACACGCATCACGCAGCTTGCTGAGGAGGGGAATGCAAATGCTATCGCCGCAGAAAAAGCGATAGGGCATCTGGATAACTATATCGCCGCGACTCAGCTTGGCATCACGCTTGCCAGTTTAGCGCTGGGCTGGCTGGGCGAACCCGTTATCGCCCACATGATTGAGCCGCTGCTGGGTTCAATCATTCCTGGTGAAGCGGCGGAGACTCTGAGCAGAACAATTTCAGTCGCTTTCGCTTTTGCGCTGGTCACAATGCTGCACATCGTCTTGGGAGAACTAGCACCCAAGGCAATAGCATTACAACGCCCAGAAGCAACGGCGCTGGTTGTTGCCCGCCCAACGACCTGGTTTTATCTGTTCTTTCGGCCAGTGATTATGCTGATGAATGCTATTGGTAATGCAGTTGTTCGCGTGCTAGGGTTTGAGCCTGCTGGCGAACATGCCCGTGTCCACTCTGCCGAAGAGCTAGAAATGCTGGTACATTCCAGCACCGAAGCAGGAATCTTGCAGCAGAGCGAGGAGCAGCTATTACGCCGGGTATTTGACTTCAGCGATAGCAAAGTGGAAGAAATTATGCGACCACGTGTAGACGTGGATGCATTCCCGCGTAAGGTTGCCATTGCTGAACTGATAGAACAGGTGAGGGCGCAGCATCACACCCGCTACCCGGTGTATGAAGAAGAGATTGATCGTGTTGTGGGCATTTTGCACACCAAAGATTTGTTTGAGGTATTGCTGCAAGACCCGTCCATTCTTAGCCACCCGCAGCCCTTTGATCTGAATACTGTGATGCGCAGGCCAATGTTCGTTCCGCAAAGCAGCAGTTTGGACAGAGTGTTGGAATTGATGCGCCGATCCAAAACCCATCTGGTGATCGTGGCAGACGAGTATGGAGGGATGGCGGGGATAGTTACCCTAGAAGATATACTTGAACAGATTGTAGGAGATGTACAGGACGAATTCGATATTGACGAGACGCCTAAAAATGCCGGCGGCGGCGATATGCTGCTTGATGGTTCAATGAGCATGAGCGAAATGGTAGATTTGTATGGCGATCCAGACCGTGATTACGAATCAGTCACCGTAGGCGGTTTCATAGGGGAGGCGCTTGATCGCATTGCTACGGTGGGCGATGAGGTGCTGTTTGGCAGCTATACGCTAAAAGTCATTGAGATGGACGGCATGCGCGTCGAAAAAATACAGATTATCCCGGAGAGCGCTAAGTCAGGTTAAGATAGCGCCATGTTGCAATCAGGTTCGCGGCAATGCGCTGGATCACATCTTTATCAGTCCAATAACACAGGTGAGATAACGGATTCCAGCTTTGTAAAAATCCCCCAACATTTACTTCTAAATCTTCTGTAACTGCCGCGTTATAGTGCGTATTTAGCGATTTCAGTGGATAGGCGACAACATCATCGGCATCGTAGAAATTGAGCCATTCCCCCGGCAAAAAGGCGAAATGATTACGCAGCATCGGTGAAGGAATCGTCACCGGTCGCCCAAAATCGCGATAGCGCAAACTCCACAATGCTATTGGGCTGCCCATCGTATATAAACTTGACAGCGTTTCCCCCTTTTCAAGCGGAGTGTCCGTCATTAAGGCGCGCACTTGCTCGCTGATCAGGTGTCGTTCCGCATCCATTTGCAAATCATAAATGAAATTGCTGGCGATTATTGTTCCCAGGCTGTGACCGACCACGATCAATGGAGCGTCAGCCCCCGCTTCTACCGCCAGCAGATGCATCGTTTCAGCGATCACGGCATGAACGGCGTCGTACATTCTGCGATCATTGGGGGTTGGCTGGTAGGCAATACCGTCGGCCATGAAATCTACCAGAAAGCGGCGAAACTTGATGAAATCTAGTTCACCGCCTTCAAGCACCCGCTGCCACAAGCGATCTTCTTCAATCTGAGTGACGGGCGCCCAGTAGGCAGATTCAATAATGACATCATCCCCGCATTCCGGACGGCAGCGCTCGATCAGCAAATCTGTCAATCGGGCGGCAAAATCGGGGGTTTGTTTGCCGATCCCATGAATCACCATAACCGCAATTTTGCGCCCCATGCTTCCCCCTTATCCAGAATATATACTGTTGTGTATTGCCTGCACGCATTAAACTCCGCTATTCTAGCGCTGTCAAACATTCCGAAATACTGATCTATGCCACCGCTTATCTTAAATTCACCGCTTCTGGAAGCGCTTTTGAGGCGCATTCCTGAAGGTTTTGTCCACGTTAGCACGCTCATGCAGCATTTTCGCGGGCTGCAACGCCGGCAGCTTGAACATTTAACCAATGAAGCTGTTGGCTTTGATGGCGAATATTTCTATCTCAAAGAATCCGTGACGCCTGAGGATATTGCCAGCATCCGGTCATGGGCACGCCCACAGTTGCCTAATATCCGGAATGACGGCCTGGTTACTGGAGAAACAATTGCTGACCTGATTGTTTTGCGCAAAGCAGGTAAACCGAAGCGATTCACAAAGGCTGAGAAGTACGTTGTCGATTCCCTAAATAGCGATCCGCCTTACTTCGATATCTCGAACAGCGAGTTAACCCATCAGTCGTTAGATCGCTTATTTGAGGCGGGTTTTTTACGCAACAACGGCAGCTACTATTATGACCCGTTGAAGTTTAGCGAAACCAGCATATTGGAAGCTGCCCGGCGCAGGCGTATTCGTGAAATGAGCGATCTCGTCACCCAGCGGCTTCAGGAGCGGCCGGGTTGGACTGCGCCCCAACAGGAAGTGATCAGCCTGGTGGGTGAAGATGGCTTAAAAGAAATGCTCAGTTTTGGGGCAGTTTCTCGCTTCAGCGTGCCGCTGAGAACGCCCCCATATTCCGACACATGGGTAAGGCTGAAAACGGGTGATTTTCAAGCGGCGCAGGCTGCCGCATTGGCCGCTACACGTGTAGACGATGCAGCGTGGGGAGATTTTATTCTTCAGGCTGGCGATATTCTACGCGATCCGACGAAGCCGGGAGAAACAGTGCGCGGGCAAGTTATTGCGCGCACTTATACTGTAGCTGGTGCTGCCAAACGTCTGCAATTGCGCCCGGAAACAATCGCTCAGGCAGTAAATCAGAAGCTGCTGCCTTCCTTTGTTGATCCTGAAAATACCCAGCGGATTCCAGCCGCTGAGATCGAAGCCGTCGCGACGAGTGAAGTGCGCTATACCGTACTCGCAGATTTTGAAATGGTGCGTGCGCGGGATATTGCGCTGGTACTCAATATCCCGTTCCCTAAGATGCTGCGCAAGCTGCGAAAGGTTGGCTTACGGCAGCCTCGTATAGCGTGGAGCCTTATCAAAGGGAAATGGGGTCTTCCTGCCACCTACCACGAATTTCGGCAGACTTTGCGGACGAAAATTGCCGAAGCGCAGCGCATCAAGGAAGAAAAGCGCCGGGCTGAGGCGGAACAACTCGAACTGGATCGCCAGCGCCGCCGCGAATTGCAGGAACGGCTAGTAGCAGCATTCCCTACGTGGCAGCATGAGGGGCGCAGCGATCAGCAAATTGTGCTGCATGTTGGCCCGCCAAACAGCGGCAAAACGCATGACGCGCTGCAGGTATTAGCGAACGCTTCGGCAGGATGGTATTTAGCTCCCTTACGATTGCTGGCATTTGAAGTATTTGAACGTCTGAATCGAATGGGCGTGCGCTGCAATTTGCTTACGGGTGAAGAGCATGTTGATGTAGATGGCGCAACCATTACTGCAGCGACAATTGAAATGTTCAATCCAACTCGCAGTGGTGATTGTGTGGTCATTGATGAGGCGCAAATGCTGGCTGACCCGGATCGTGGCTGGGCATGGACACGGGCTTTAATGGAAGCTCAATCGCCAGTGATTCATGTTGTCTCGCCGTCTACCGCGCGCTCCCTGATAGAGCAGATGGCAGCTTCTGCGGCAATTCCAATCGTTGTGCGTAAACACGAGCGGCTTGCCCCGATTGAAGTCATTGAGCGTCCCTGGAATTTGCGCGACCTGCCAGAACGCACAATTCTAGTTGCTTTCTCTCGCCAGAACGTTTTAGAACTCAAGACCACCCTGGAGAACTGGCGGCGGCGCGTATCTGTCGTATATGGAAGCCTGCCGCCTGAAGTTCGCCGTAAGCAGGCAGACCGTTTTGCCGAAGGGCAAACCGAGATTTGCATTGCCACCGATGCAGTAGGGATGGGATTGAACCTACCCGCAGATAATGTGTGTTTTTATGAAGTGCGCAAATTTGACGGGCGCAATGTGCGCTTACTTTCGCCAGGTGAAGTGCAGCAGATTGGCGGCCGTGCCGGGCGTTTTGGCTTAAGCCAGTCAGGGCAGGTGGGGGCGCTGCGCCGCGAAGACTTAAATCAGGTGCGAAGGCTGTTCTTTGCCGCTCCAGCAGTATTGACGCACGCGCGGGTTGCGCCAACCGTAACCGACCTGGAAATGATACCTGGCACCTTAGCTGAAAAACTTTCTGAGTGGGCAGCGCTGAAATCTATCCCGCAAAGCTTGCGCGGGGCGTTGGAAGTAGCAGAGCTTGCAGAGCGTGTTGAGCTGGCTAAGATGTTAACGCGGCACGATGAGGCGATATTAGGGTTAGCCGCTGCCTATCAACTAGTCAATGCGCCTACAAGGCAGAACAGCCGCGATTACTGGCAGCAATGCGCGCGCGCAATTATCGAGCGAAAATCTCTTCCGGTGCCGCCAGTTTCTTCTAGCCACGTCACAGACAGTATTGATCTGGATCGGCTGGAAATGTATATCTCATACGCTGATATTTACCTGTGGCTTTCACAGCGCCGCGAATTTGAAGAATATGCGCCGGATGCGCATGATGTGCGGTTTCAGCGGGCAGAATGGTCTGAAGCAATTGACCGCGCGCTTTTACGCCGCTTAAAAACCCGCAGACCACGCCGTGAGAATACTTGATGCTCATTGAAGTCGAAGTGACCGAAGGGCTGGAATCGTTCGCCCGCGAAGAAATCAGCCAACGCACGAACCGCCACACGCGCTTTCTAAAAGGGAGCAGAGATAAAGGCGCGCTGCGTTTTGAAATGGTTGGAGACGTGCGCGTCTTGTTTCAGCTTCGCACCGTAGAGTCGATCTTCCTGGTCGAGCAGTTCGATATACCCCGACCCAAAGCATTTCTTGGCGATGCTCACTTTAAGCGGCTGATTGCCCAGATTGAGAAGGTGCTAAAAACAGGGAAGCTTCTGTTCAGAAGTTTCTATATTTCGGCTGCCGGTTCAGACTCCAGCGTCATGCAGCGTATCCGCGCGGAAATCGCGGCACGTACCGGCCTGATAGATAGTGAATCGGGTGATTTGCAAATTCGCCTGATCCCTTCGCGAGATACTGGCGGGTGGGAGAGCCTGGTACGCCTAACACCAAGGCCGCTTTCCGCGCGTAAATGGCGGGTATGTAATTACGAAGGCGCGTTGAACGCAACTGTTGCCGCAGTGATGGCCGGATTGACGAAACCTCGCCCTGATGACGTATTCGTAAATTTCTTTAGCGGCTCAGCTTCATTGATGATCGAACGCGCAATGCTCAATTCGGCCAGCGCGATTATTGGCATCGAAAACTCACCGGAGGTACTGCGCTGTGGATTGCAAAATGCAGAAGCTGCAAAGGTTAATACAATATCGCTGTTGGCAGATATACGCCGCGCCCCGCTGAAGGCAAATTCAGCTACGGCGCTCATTGCAGATTTGCCGTTTGGGCAGCGCGTGGGCAAGCACAGTGAAAATCTTGACCTGTATCCAGCATTTCTTTTTGAGGCAGGCCGTATCGCCCAATCTGGCGCCATATTGAGCGTGCTGACACACGAAATACGGCTCATGGATCAGGTGCTTCAGGCGAATAAGCTTTGGCATTTGGATCGGGCGATACCGATTAATCTGCGAGGCCTACACCCTCGAATTTACGTATTACACCGCATTTAGTTCAGAGAAAACGGGGGATTAGATTCCTCGAAATGGTCTTCTGACATCATCGAAAGCAGCGTCACTTCCTTACGATACTGCTTGCTCACTTCCTGAACCAGACTGTCAACATGATCTTCTTCAAGCAAACTTTGCTTTTTTACGAGGTCAATTTTGAGCAGCGAAGCGCCGAAATAGGCAAGTTTGGCGGGGTCAGAGGGTAAATTCTTTACTTCGGCTGGTGCATTTTCACTTTTACCAAGTAGCGTGATATATCGTTTAATCCAATATCGCAGCTGATCTAGATCTTGGAGGGTATGGCTGCTATCAAGCGGCGGTTCAAGTTGCAGCAGGTCAATTTCGCCAGTTAAATAAGGCTCAGAGTGATCATAAGCCAGCACATTGAAGCGATCTTTGCCAAAGGCCAAAATATTCATCCGGCCTAGCCCGACGGGTTGAACCTGCATGATAGAAGCGGTGCATCCTGTTCGATAAGTCGTTATCTTCTGCCCGGCGCGGTGCTCCGGTGTGCCTTCTTGCAGTAGCAAAACGCCGAACGGCTGTTTTTCAGCAAGGCAGCGGCCAACGAGCAGCTTATACCGGTCTTCAAAGATATGCAGCGTGAGCGGCATGCCCGGAAAAAGCACTGTGTTTAGGGGGAAGAGCGGCAGTCGTTTCATACCTGAGAGCTTTGGGAGTTTGCGCTGCTAAGATGATACGCTGAAAATGAGATTTGCGTACCGTCTGTTACACAGGGATCGCCGAACTCTACAGGTTCTCTAATATCCCCAAAATACATCAGGAAAGCGTAATTGATGACCAGTCAGCGCGAAATTATTGTTTGCGGCCAGTTAACGCTCGATCTAATTCCTGATTTGAGCAAAGTTCCCCTCTCAAATCTGCAAATACCGGGCAGCTTTTCCCCGGCTGGCGCCCTCAAATTCAGCGCAGGTGGGTGCGTCGGCAACACAAGTATCGCGCTGCATTATTTAGGCGCGAATGTTCGCTTAATGGCGTGCGTTGGCGATGACATGCTGGGTACATTGACCCGCCAGATCATCCGTTCCCATAGCGCACAACTAGAGGCAGGTTTACGGATAAAGCATGGTGAAACCAGCCCGTATACGATTGTGCTTTCCCCCTCGAATATTGACCGGATGTTTTTGCACAGCGCCGGTTTAAACCAATCTTTTGGCATCAACGATGTCAGTTTTGACGCGATTTTGCCGGGATCAATTTTTCATTTTGGCTATCCAACGGTGCTGCCGCATTTGTACGCAGATGAAGGCATCGAATTAAGCATCATTATGCGCCGCGCTAAAGAAAAAGGTGCTGTAGCCGCAATGGATTTGGCCATGCCCGACATATTTTCACATGGAATAGATTGGCGGCTTCTGCTTCATTCGGTGCTGCCGCACGTTGATATCTTCATTCCGAGCCTTGAAGAAATCGTCTATATGCTGCGCCGCGAGGCATTTGATGATCTACAGCGTGGGCAGAACATTGATGATGGGTTTCTCATCTCGCTGTTAGATGAATTTATCGAATGTGGCGTCGCTATCGCGGGCGTTAAGCTTGGCGAGGGCGGAATGATCCTCAAATTGGCCGAGCAGCAGCGAATCAGGGCGTTAGGCTTTCCTGACACGCAGTTTGCCGGAAAGGTGATTTATCAACCAGCGTTTGAGGTGATCGCCAATGGAACAACCGGAGCAGGGGACTCTGCGTATGCCGCATTTCTATATGCGCTGGCGAACAATTTCGATTTTGAGGCAGCGGCGCGCTTTGCCTGCGCGGCTGGAGCATGGTGCGTAGAAGCGCCGGATTCGGCGGCAGGGTTGCCAGACGCAAAGACAATACAGATGCGTATTGCCTCTGGCTGGCAAACCAGACCGCCGCTGTTCTAAACAGCTAAAATACCGCTAGATATTTGCCCCGTATAGTTTAGTTTCCTTATTGCCGAGGATAGTCTCAATGCGATCCATAACATCGTCGGTTAGGCTTGGAAGCACGTCCAGCGCCGCAAAATTTTCCTGCACTTGCGAGACTTTTGAAGCGCCAGTGATCACTGTGCTCACATTTGGATTTTTTACACACCATGCAATTGCTAATCGCGACAGCGAGGTATCGAGTTCGGCGGCAACAGCCGCAAGCTCTTTAACTATTTGCAGGTTGCGCTCTCCACGCTCGCCCGTAATTTTCTCTTTCATCCATTCATAACCGGGCAAATTGAAGCGGCTGTCTTCCGGAATACCGTCATTGTACTTACCGGTTAATAGTCCGCTTGCCAGCGGAGACCAGATGGTGGTTCCCAGCCCAATTGTGTCTTCGTGGTAAAGGCGAGCGTATTCAACTTCCACGCGATAACGATGAAACATATTGTACTCAGGTTGTTCCATCGTTGGAGGGATCAGGTTATATTGGCGGGCGACGGCATAGGCTTCCATCAACTGCTGAGCAGACCATTCACTTGTGCCCCAATACAGCACATCCCCGCGCCATATCAGTTCTGTCATCGCCCGTACTGTCTCTTCAATCGGTACTCTGGCATCTGGGCGGTGGCAAAAATACAGATCAAGATACTCGCATTGCAGGCGTTGAATCGCTTGATGGCAAGCCTCAACGATATGCTTACGGGAAAGACCGCGCTGAAGCTTTGAAGGTTTTTCCAGCGATCCGCCAAAGACCTTACTGGAGACAACGTAGCTATCCCGCCGCCATCCAGACTTTGCCAGCGCTTCACCCATGATCGTTTCTGCCTGACCGCGCGCGTACACTTCAGCGTTGTCAAAGAAGTTACATCCGGCGTCGTAAGCGGTGGACATAAGCGCCAATGCGGCATTGGCATCTAGCTGAGTGCCAAATGTAACCCACGCGCCGAAAGACAGCACACTTACTTGCAAGCCAGATTTGCCTAAACGCCGGAATTGCATCGAGAATTTCCTTCCTCAATTTGTATATGTCTCACTGAACAGCGCGCGTTTTTATACCACGTTCGTGCAAATTCGTCGCTATATTGCGCCAATGCACGTTAAAATCAAGCGCTTAAGCAGCTATAGACAGGTGAAATGATGCGGCGTGTAGGGTTTCTGCTCAAGGTTAGGCCAGATCGCATCGAAGAGTACAAGCAAATTCACGCGGCTGTGTGGCCTGAAATGTTAAATGCGCTGAGCGCGGCAGGCTGGCATAATTATTCTCTATTTCTGTGTGATGACGGCTTATTGTTTGGTTACTTTGAAACGCCGGAAAGCCTTGAGGCTGCTCAAGCGGCGATGGCTGTGACCGAAGTAAATGAGCGTTGGCAAACGATGATGTCGCCATTTTTTGAGTTTCCTGAGGGCGGCAAGGCTGATGAGCTGCTGCTGCCACTAGAAGAAGTATTCCATCTGGATTGACCCGTTTAATTGTATTTTTCGCCACAGGATTTGAATGTCTGCTCAAAATTTGCTCAGTGAAATAGATTTACGTTCGCGTGAATTTCGCGTAGACCCGTATCCTATTTATGACCTGCTGCGCCAATATGCGCCGGTTGTATTCCGCGATGAACTCAACATGTGGGTGGTTAGCCGTTATGCTGATGTCACCGCTATCTTACGTGACCGGCGTTTTGGGCGAACCATTGATCATGTGTTAACTCGCGAACAGCGCGGCTTGCCCCCCAAGCCGCAGTACCGCCGCGCCTTCGACATGTTGAGTGAAAACTCAATGTTTGACAAGGAACCGCCCGATCATACCCGGCTGCGCGGTTTGGTGCACAAAGCCTTTACGCCACGCCGTGTAGAAAACCTGCGCGAAGCGGTTCAATCAACTGCCGATATGCTGTTAGATGAAGTTCAGTCTAAAGGCTCAATGGATGTACTGGCAGATTTTGCTGTGCCTTTGCCGGTGACGGTCATTGCCGAGCTGTTGGGCGTCCCTGAAGAAGAGCGCGGCCCGCTGCGAAACTGGTCGCAAACGATTGTCGCTATGTATGAACTCGCGCCAACAGCAGATCAGGAACGCGCGGCTATTCAGGCGGCTACCGAATTCACAGAATATCTCCACAAGCTAGCGGCACAACGGCGCCAGCAGCCCAAAGATGATCTGATGACCGCACTGGTTGAAGCAGAAGAAGCCGGTGACCGCCTAAGCGAAGATGAGTTGATCGCTACCTGCATCTTGCTGTTGAATGCAGGCCATGAAGCGACGGTGAATGTTATCGGAAACGGCCTGTATGCGTTGTTCCGCAATCCTGATCAGCTTCGCTTATTGCAGGAAAACCCGTCACTAAATACCAGCGCGGTTGAAGAACTGCTGCGTTATGATACGCCGGTGCAATTATTCCGCCGCTTTGCGCTGGAAGATGTTCTGTTTGGCGATGTGACCTTCCGACAGGGGCAGGAAATCGCGCTGCTTTTTGGCTCTGCCAACCGTGATCCTGATCGTTTTCCAAATCCTGATGCGGTTGATATCTCCCGAAGCGAGAATCCCCATATCGCCTTTAGCTTAGGCGTTCATTACTGTCTCGGTGCGCCATTAGCGCGTATGGAATTGCAGATCGCTTTTGCCACATTGATGCGCAGGTTTCCTGATCTGGTGCTGGCACAGGAACCCCAATATCGCGACTCTGTCGTCATTCGCGGCCTTGAATCCTTACAGGTAAACTTCTGATGACCACCAATATTCAGGAATCATTCGCGCTGGAGTGGCTGGCCGCCCATCAAGATCAAATCGTTGATTTCTGCCGCCGCTTGATCCAAACCCCCTCAGTCAACGGCGAAAACCCTGAGCGCCTTCTGGCAGAAGTAATCGCGCAAGAAGCGCAATTATTAGGTTTGCCATTTTCTATCGTTGGCGATCAGCCAGAGCGGCCAAATGTGATCGTTAGTTCTTCTGAACAGGGCGCAACTGGACTGCTGCTGGTTGGTCATCTGGATACCGTTCCAGCCGGTGACGCATCCCAGTGGAGCTACCCCCCTTTTGACGCGCATATCGCCAATGATCGTATCTACGGGCGAGGCGCAATTGACACTAAAGGCGGAATGGCAGCTTCCATTTATGCCATAAAAGCACTGCTGGAATGTAATGCCCTGCAAAATGGCCGCGCTCAGTTCATTGGCGTGCCAGATGAGGAGTCCGGTGCAACAGGCACGCTGGGTATTCGTTACCTGGCGCGGCACGGGTTATTGAGCGGCTTAGGCGCAATTTATGCGTATTCCGGTGATGAGATCAATCTTGGGCATCGAGGGCTGCTGCGCTACCGTTTGGAATGCCATGGCGAATCCGTACATTCCGGATCGCCAGCATGGCAAGACCGTATATCTGGCGCAAATGCGGTTGCGGGTATGGCACGATTGATCGCGGCGTTAGATGCGCTGCAATTCCCGTATTCCAGCGCGCGTTATTTTGAGCCGTACAAATCAGTTGTTTCAGCCGGCACGATGATTAGCGGCGGCACTGCGGTTAATATTGTGCCCGATTACTGCGAGTCATGGTTGGACGTGCGCCTAACACCCGAATTGGATCGCCCCGCGTTCGAGCACATCCTGAATGCCGAAATTGCGCGCTTAACAGCGCCAAAATTGCAATTTACTGTCACTTGTATCAATGATGTGCCGGCGGTGATTTCAGATGAAACTGCGCCCTTAATTGCCGCTGTCGAAAGCGCTATTTACGCCGTTAAAGGCTTAACAGCTAAACGCACCGTCGCTGGCCCGGCTAATGAAGGCTATTTGCTGATAGGGCAGGGCATACCCACCATTTGCGGGCTTGGCCCATCTGGCGCGAATGCTCACGCGCCAGATGAGTATGTGGAACTTCAGGGATTAGTACAGGCTGCGCAAATTTTTTGCACTCACCGCAGCACGGCTAGACCGGCAGAGTGCGTGATACCGCCAACCTATGTTTCAGTCGAGTTTCTCAAAAGTTCTATCAGGCGATGGTAATAGACTGTATCGCTGTCAGGCAGTTGTGGCGCAACTTGTGACGCTTCTTTCAGGAAATGTTCTACACTGCGTCCCATCTCTTGACCACGCCGCGTGTGCATATCTATCGCATAATCCGGAATAGTTGGCAGCACATCGCCGCTTTCAGTAACACGTGCTAGCCAGTTCAATAGATGATCACTACCGCGCTCTTTCTGGCAAGTGCACAAATAGCGCACCGCGTGAATTGCGAATAAATAACGATCATGGCGCGGTCTTGCAAGGCGATTGTGTTGTTGGAACAGGGTCTCAATTAGCATCGGTGCCTGTACCGCGCCAAAGCCGACATCTTCTACCGCAATCACCTGCAAGCGTTCCCACAAATACGCTTCCATCTCAGCGCTTGTAGTCACCATTTCATAGGCCAAAAGCGCCGCATTTTCAAGGTTGCCGCGCCGAACCTCTTTTTGCAGCGATGAGATAACCTCATCTGCTGGAAAATCATGCAGGGTACGAACCCGCGTCCATGGGTCTTGCCGGTGATCTGGTACGCTCATGAGTGTTCACTTCCGTCAGTATCTGCTTCAATCGCTTTTGGTGGTGGCACATCGCCGACGACTACGCCGCTGCGCAGGTTGCTCAACTCATGCCCAAACTGCGCTACAAAGCGCCGCCGCCGCAATATTTCGTTGCCGCGAATGCGTAGGGCAACCGCGACCAGCGCGCCAAGCGTAACAAGCTGCGGGAATGCCAGCAGCAAATCTGGCGGAAGGCTCATTTCTGGCCGGCTTTGTAGATAGAAAGAGCTGGCTTCTGAAAAGCCGAAGAACAGCGCGGTGAAGAAAGCGGGTATCGGTTTCTCAAATGCAAATAGCGAAACAACAATCGAAGTCCAGCCGCGCCCATCAACCATGCCTTCAACAAACTGGCTGAGAACGCCAATAGACAGGAACGAGCCTGCCATGCCCGCCAGCATACCGCTGATCGTAAGCGCGAATATCTGCACACGAGTTACGTTGATCCCCACGCTTTCAGCAGCGCCAATATTCTCGCCAACGGCGCGCATATGCCGCCCAAACTGAGTGCGATACAGGATCACCGCCACCACAATGACCATAATCCAACTAAAATAGACTACGAGGTTGTAACCGCTTAACAATGGCCCGGCTACGGGAAGATCGGCGATGACCGGCAGTTGAATAGACGGCAGGCCACGAATGCTGGGATCGGCCAGCGTACCGAACGAACCGAACGAAACACGCATGAAGAATACGGTGATATTTTCAATGAACAGGTTCACTGCCAGCGCTAAAATCACCAGATTGATACGCAGCTTGAGATAGAGCAGGGAAAATACCAATCCCAATACGCCGCCTGCCAGAGTCGCCGTAAGCACGCCAACTGAAGGGTCAAGTCCGGTTCTATACAGCGTTGCCACTGCGACAAATGAACCCAGCAGCATTTTGCCTTCAATCGCCAGGTTCAACACTCCAGAGCGGCTGGCAATCAATGATGCCAGCGCCCCTAAAATGTACGGCGTGGCCAGTCGGATGCTGCTTTGTAGCAGCGAAGAAGGCAGCACAGCCAGCGCAATGATGACGATAATGACGCCTATGAGTATTGGCAGCCAGCGCATCCACGACCTTGATTGGGCAACTGGCGTAGGGGAGGCTATTGTGGTCATGAACTCGCTTCCGTAGGTGCGGGGGCAGCTGGGCTTGATAGAACATGCCGCTTGCGCCAGATTGCGGCAATACGATTACGCAGGAAATACTCCATCGAGTTAAACAGAATAATGAAAGCGATGATGATATTGCCAAGTTGGCGCGGCAGATTGCCAAATTGGAAATTGATCGCCCCTTGTTCTAACCCGGCGAAAAATGGGGCGACAAACAAGATGCCAAAAATCGATTCTCGCGCAAGAATGGCGACCAGCACACCATCAAAACCGGAGCCAGCGCCGGCAAATCCGTCAACAATGCGCCGCTCAACCCCGATCACCTCAATTGCCCCGGCAATGCCACTAAGCGCGCCGCTGATCAACATCGCCCTGAGCATCGCCCTTGAACTGGGAATGCCGCTAAATCGAGCAAATAAGGGCGAGCCATTCACCATCCGCTGCTCATATCCTTTGGTGGTGCGGTATAGAAAATACCAGACCAGAATGGCAGCTATGACCGCGATGATGAAGCCTACGCCCAGACGTGACCCTGAAAACCACTCAATATCCGCGTTAGCGAACAATCCGCGATTGAAGGGTATCAGCCATGCAGTATCGTCAATGCGGGCTGTGCGGGCAATATTGTTCATATCCGAACGCAGCGGGTAATTCACCATATAGCCGACGAACTGCACCGCAATCGCATTTAAGATAATGGTGCTGATCAGCACATTGATATTCAATTTGACTTTGAGAAAGCCCGCGATCCATGAGTAAAACGCGCCTACTATCATTGCCGCGCCCAAACAGGCTGCCGGCATTAATATATGCATGATCGTTTTCAGGCCTTCAGGCGCAAGCTCAGGGTCAGTAATCCCTGCAATAGCATAAATCTGATTAGGCAGCCAGTAGCCTAGAAAAGCAGCGGCCAAAGCCCCTAATACAAATTGCCCATCCATACCAATGCTGAACATGCCCGCTTTGAAGGCTACGGTAGCCGAAAGCGCCGTCAAAATCAGCGGGGTGGCGCGTTCAAGGATCAGCGCCAGCTTATGCCCGCCTTCTCCGTAAAACAGGCTAAATACAGCCTGTGATTCGCCAGTATCCTCGTCAACCACCGTTTGTATTAGCAAATCACCAAAAGTCTGGCAGCCCTTCGCGCCAAAGCCTTCGCAGAACAGCCGTTGGTAGGCATCCACAGGGTTGCTGCCCGCAATAATCACAAAGATGCTGCTAGCCAACAACCCAAGAAAGATCGCCAGCAGGGCAACGCCAATGGTCTCTAACGTACGCCGAATACCCGTTTGTTCGCTCATGAGGGGGATCCCATAGGTACAGAATCAGGCAGATGCCCACCAGCCATCAAAATTGCAATTTCTTGTTCACTGGCAGTTTCCCCATCCAGGATGCCGGTGATGCGCCCCTCATACATGACAGCGATACGGTCGCTTAGCGACATAATTTCTTCAAGTTCTACCGAAACCAGCAAAATAGCCGCGCCAGCATCGCGTTCTGCAATCAGTGTTTTATGCACAAATTCAATGCTGCCCACGTCCAATCCGCGCGTCGGTTGGTTAGCAATGATAAATTTAGGGTGTCCGTTGAGTTCGCGCCCAAGCACAATCTTTTGCAGATTGCCGCCAGAAAGTGTGCGCACGCTGCCACTTACACTTGCAGATTTGATTTGAAATGCATCAATGACGCGCTGGGTAAATGACCGCACCTCATCAAACTGGAACCGCCAGCCGCGAGAAAAGGGCGGGCGGTGATACGATGTCGAGATCACGTTCTCGTCTAACGTCGTTTTCAGGTTTAACCCCGTTTCCATACGATCTTCAGGGATATGCGCCATGCCTGCTGATCGTCGTTCACGCACCGAACTATGGGTGATCGGCTGGTTTAAGAAGTGAATCTCGCCGCTTTCGACGGGACGTAAACCGGCAATTGCGTCCACCAGTTCTGTCTGCCCGTTGCCGCTCACGCCAGCAATTCCAAGAATCTCGCCGCTGCGTACTTCAAAGCTCACGCCAAATACGGCTGGAACGCCGCCGGTAGCAGCTACCAGTAAGTTTTTAGCAGAAATAACCGGCTCTCCCGGCTTTGCGGGCTGCTTTTCAACCTCAAGCAGCACCGTTCGCCCAACCATCTGATTTGCCATTTCATTAATGGTCAGGTTGGCGGCCGGGTAGGTGCCAACACGCTTGCCGCGTCGCATAATAGTTACCTGATCAGCGGCAGCTTTCACTTCAAGTAATTTATGGGTGATCAAAATCACGGCTCGGCCTGAATCCGCCAGTCTGCGAATGACGGTATACAGCTCATTCACTTCTTGCGGCGTCAGCACTGCGGTAGGCTCGTCTAGAATCAGTATTTGGGCTTCGCGCTGCAAAGTCTTAAGGATTTCGACGCGCTGCTGCATGCCAACCGGCAAGTCTTCTATTTTCTGGTCAGGATCAACAGCTAGCCCGAACGCGTCTGCCAGGATTCGCACATCATTGGATTCGGCTCGCGCATTCACAAAACCAGCCGTGTTGCGTTCAACACCCAACATAATATTTTCGGCAACCGTAAATGAAGGTACTAATTTGAAATGCTGGTGCACCATGCCAATGCCGCTGCGAATGGCATCGTTTGGATGCTTTATAGAAGCCTGCTTGCCATTGATCAGGATTTCGCCTTCATCTGGCGAAACCATCCCGTACAAAATGCTCATCAAGGTGGTTTTGCCAGCGCCGTTTTCACCAACCAGCGCATGCACTTCACCTGGGGCTACAGCAAGATCAACACCATCTACCGCCAGAGTATCGGTAGAAGCGAAATATTTGCGAATACCACGCATTTCAACAGCGTTGGTCATAGTTTGCTACCGTGAGGGATAGGGTAGGGGATCAAAGAAGACCTGTATGGGTATGAAGGGGCGGCGAATAAGTAACCGCCCCCGGTTCGTGTAAAAGATGTCAGATTAGCTGCTGGCTTCTTCCAACGCATTGGTTACGACGATATCGCCCGCCAGAATTGCGGCGCGAGCTTCGTCAATCGCTGCGCGTACTGCGGGCAATTCAGCCGCCATATCTTCGGGGCCGTATTCGTCAAAGGTGCGTGAGCAAACACCAACGTCCCAGCTTAGGCCTGCATAACCTTCGGCCATGCCGTAGTTTGCCGTGCCGCCAGTGTAGGTGCCATCAACCACACTTTGGACGAAGCCGAAAACCGCATTATCAACGCGCTTCATCGCAGAAACAATCACGCTGCCCGGATACAGGTCGTCTTGATTGCTGTCTACGCCGATAGCGAAATTGCCGGTTTCAGCAGCAGCTTCCAGAACGCCTTCACCGCTGCGGCCTGCTACTTGATACAGAATGTCTGCGCCTTGTTCGTACAATGCCAGCGCCTGTTCCTTGCCTGTAACTGGGTCAGAGAAATCGCCGACATAGCTGCGCAGAGTTTGGCAATCCGGGCAGGCTGCATGAACGCCTTCTTCAAAGCCAACGATGAACAGGTTGATGCCGGGAGTATCTAAACCGCCAACTGAGCCAACGATACCCGTGCGCGAAAGCATACCAGCTGCAATCCCTGCCAGATAGCTGTTCTCGTGTGTGAGGATGGTGGTCAGCGCGAGGTTCGGATAATCCACCGGTGTAAAGAAGAAGGTTTCCTGCGCGGCAAAGTTCTGATCAGGGAACTCGTCTACAATCTCTTCAATCGTGCTGGCATCTACCGCAATAGTGATAATCAGATCGGGTTCATCCTGTACCGCGCGGCGAATTGCGGCGTCGTGTTCCTGTACGCCCGCAGTTTCTACAATCGTGCCTTCAACGCCCAGCTCAGCGATGGCGCGTTCTGCGCCTGCCGCTGCCGAGTCAATAAATGAACGGTCACCACGGGGGTTCGGCAAAATGATCGAGAAGCTAACATCGCTATTATCTGCGGGGGCTGCTGGCGCTTCTGTTGCTGTAGCTGATGCGTCCAGACATGGATCTACATATTCGGTGTCCTGTGCAGCTACGGCGCTTGTTGCAAGCAACAATGACGTAGCGAGCGCTGCCATTCCTACCCATTTACGAAGTTCCATTACCAATATTCTCCTTTTTCAAAAAACTGACCTGATCAATTGGAACTTTTCTCTCATCTCAGAACTATCGTGAGAATGCGGTAAAAAATAACCTACAGTTTGGTTACAATCAACAAGTTGCGCTGTAATTTATCGTGCTATATCCAAACTGGTCATCGTTGTGCCGTATCAAACACTTCAGTAATACTTTCTGGTAAGCCAATCTACAGGATGCAAGCCAATATGGCAACCACGCTTTTATATAACGCCTTGATTCTATGTTTAGGTGAAAAAGATCAAATTTTTGATCGTGGCTACCTTCTAATTGAAGATGATCGCATCATCGCAGTCGGTGATGCCGCGCAATTACCGTCAGGCACATTTGATGAGCGGATTGATTGCGCAAACCGCCTGATGATGCCCGGCCTGGTTAATGCGCATACCCATACGCCTATGACGCTGTTTCGCGGGTTAGCTGAAGGCGTATCGCTGTTTACGCTGGATGGCTGGTATAACTCCATTCGCACGCTCGAGCTGGTAATGACTCCGGATATGGTGCCAGCAGCGGTGGAGATCGGCTGTGCCGAGATGATCCGTACCGGAACCACTACTTTCGCTGATCAATACTTCTTCATGGAGCAGGTTGTGCCAGTAGTGCGCCAAAGTGGCATGCGTGCCGTGCTAGCATATGGCGTTGTAGAGTTGAACGATCCGGTGGCGCGCGAACGCGAACTTGCTCATTTGGATGCATTTCTTGAAGATATGCAGGGCGAAAAAGGATCGCGCATTAAAGGATGGGTGGGCCCCCACGCATTCTTTGTTGATAACAGTGTGGAAACCATGCTCGCAGAGCGCAATCTGGCACAGAAGTATGGGGCAGGGCTGCATATTCATCTATCCACCACCGGCGAGGAAGATGAATTCTGCCAGCGCCAGTTTGGCCGAACGGCGGCGCAGCAAATGGAAATGCTTGGCATGTTCGATCAGCCGCTTATCGCAGCCCATTCGGTTACTATCCCTGAACAGGATTGGCGGTTGCTTTCGCAGCGCCCCTTCAGCGCAATTACCTGTGCTGGCGCGAGTATGCGAGCGGGAGCAGATGCCGCCCCCGTAGTGGGTATGCGCACGGCGGGTATCAATGTCGCCATCGGCACGGATAATGTTTGTAATAACAATGACTACGACCTGTTTATCGAGATGCGTACAGTAGCGCGGTTGGCATGTTACCGCGAGCGAAGGCCGGGGGCTTTGCCGGCACGTGAAGTCTTAGAAATGGCCACAGCGAACGGCGCAAAAGCGTTAGGCTTACAGGCAGAAATTGGCGATCTCACACCGGGGAAAAAGGCGGATATTATCATGTTAGATCGTGACGAAATTGGTTGGTCGCCGCTGCCAACCAACGATCCTTTTACGGCGCTGGTGCACAGTATCAACGGTTCTTATGTCACCGATACGATGGTTGATGGTGTATGGTTGATGCGAAATCGGCAGTTTCAGACGATTGATTACCGCGCCGCTGTGCAAAAACAGGCTAAGGATGCCGCAGAACTGATACGCCGTCGCAATAACAACACCTAGAACGGGAGGGCAGGGGAGTTTAAGCCTAAATATCCACTTTCCAACCGGGCACGCGATGCGACCAATCAACATCGTGACCGATATAGCGTTCAGTGGTAACCACGCTGGAGTGGCCTAATTGCTCCCTTATCGCGTCCATTTCCATGCCAAATTGGCGGCATAGAAAGGCGTAGGTACGGCGAAAATCGTGGAAT
Source organism: Chloroflexi bacterium OLB15 (assembly GCA_001567085.1). Taxonomy (GTDB): domain Bacteria; phylum Chloroflexota; class Anaerolineae; order Aggregatilineales; family Phototrophicaceae; genus Flexifilum. The sequence continues at coordinate 11,296 of LMZS01000015.1, read as the reverse complement.
GCCGGGATCACCAGTTCGCCCCGATATTCAATGCGATACGGCTTTTTCCCCTCAAACATCATTTGCAGTCCGCGCTCAGTAATGGAACGCTCGACTGAGATAAAATCTCCCTCAAATCGCCTCACACGGCGGATAATTGGCGCTCGCTCGTGCTGGGGCAGGGCACCGCGCAAGTATGATTCGACTGCCTTATACACCCATGAATTCCAGTCGGCCATAACGACAGCGCGTTTGCGGTTGTGTTTACCGCGACGGATCAGGATCGCCGGCTGACCGTGACGATTGCGGCTGTACAGGTCTGTTTTGGTGAGCGCGACAATTTCGCTAACGCGCAAGCCAGCCCCTAGGGCGAGGGCACATACTGCGCGATCACGGCGGCCTTTGAGATGGGTCGGGAAACTTTGCATGAACTGCTGTACGGCCTCCAATTCAAAGCGCCGCCCATAATCAACCACATCCTCACTTTCAACTTCATCTTGCACCAGTGTTCGTTTCACGTCCTTAACATTCGCCCAATCGCGCAGCGCAATTTTCATTTGCAGGTCAACCACATCATCTGCTACAGAGCGCAGCCATTTTCGCGCCGCTGCCAATCGCGCGTTGATGGTACTAACAGATAATTGTTCACCGTTTGGCCAACGGCCATGAGCCATGTCATCACGAAAGCGTTCAAGCACTGTGCGGTTAGGAATCGGCAAATTGTGTTCGCGCATATATTCGGCAAGCGCATTGATCGCGCTGACAAAATTGCGCGACGTGATAGAGCGCTGTTTAGACGGCAGATCGAGTTGGCCTAGTAACTGATATTTTTCCGCCAATAACTGTAGAAAGGCTGTTTCCGTTTGCTGATCAAATCTCTGGAGCATGTTTGGGTTATCTCAGAACTCTAACTTCGTATATGGTACATTATACGAAGTAATTTATCGCAAGAAGATTGGTAAAGCAAAAAACTCTGCATTTCATGCTGCAACTACAATCGATTCTCAGCAGTTTTGGTTTTGATTCTCGGAGCGTTGCATCACCAGCGTTGATTAAAATCGTTTATAAGCACGCTGCGTCAATACCGCCGTAATCTCTAGCTGTTAATGCGAAATGGATTGAACTGCGTGTTGTGGTCGTAGTAATCCTCATCCTCGGCCTTCTTCAGCCAGTTGATGATGACAATCGTGATCGGCGTCATGATCACTTCAATGCCAACTTTGAAAATATAATTGGTAACGACCAGCCCTAGAAATTGATCGGGGTGAAAAACGCCAAGCGCAGTAGCCACACCAATAAAGGCGACAGTATCTACAGCTTGACCCACTAGCGTGCTTCCTATGGTGCGCGCAGGCAGCCACCGGCCTTTGCTGGCAACTTTCATTCTGGCAAGCACGTAACTGTTTGAGAACTCACCAGCAAGGTATGCTATTAAACTGGCAACGATTAGGCCGCTAATGCCGCCAAGAATTGCATCATAAGCTGACTGCCCGGCATAGCTTTCCCAAATAGCTTCGCCGGGCAACACCCCTGCCAGCCAAACGAAAATGCCCATCAAAACCATCGCCAAAAAGCCTGTCCAGATCACGCGGCGAGAGGCTTTATAGCCATAAACTTCGGTCAAAATATCACCGAAAATGTAGGAAATGGGGAAAATTAGAGTTCCAGCATCGAAAATGAGGGGAATTGGCCCGATTGAGGCATTCAAATCAATGATTTTGGCGCTGCTCAACAGATTGCTCAAGATGAGCACGGTCACAAACATCGCTCCGATAAAACCAAGATAACGATACTGTTTCTGCATGCTTCTGACCCCTAATGACACATCAAGCAAATCGCGCTATACTGACCACATGTTCTAAGCAACTATACGGCAGAAGCGAGTAATCGCCAATATGAATAATAAACGACAATACCCGCTTGAATTTCGGCGCGAAGAAGTGACGCAAATCCTGCGCTGCTGGGATGCCTCTGAAGCTGCGTCGGTGATCGGCATCGGCAGCGTAGGAAAATCAAATTTGATTCAGCATTTGACGCGGGCAGATGTAAAGCAAACTGTTCTAGGGTCTCAAGCCGATTCTACGCACGTCGTGGTCGTTGATGCCAATATGCTCGGCCCCCTACCCTCCCCTAGCCTACCAGACAGTCAGCAGTTTCGGGTTTGGGCAGGCTTTGAATTGATCATGCATCGCATTTTCCTGGCGCTATACCCATTTCCGCAGCTGCCACAGGAAGAAGCGAAGCGCTTTTACGATGCCTATCAAATGCTTCAGGACGGGAACAATCCGCTTTTCTCGTACATGGGCGTGCGCTATTTAGAGCTTGGACTAGAGTATTTTCTGCGTAAAAACCTCAAGATCGTGCTTATTTTTGACGAATTTGAGGAGCTTTTACGGCAAATGCCCCCTAAATTTTTCCAGATTTTGCGCGGTTTGCGAGATAGCCATAAGTCAAATTTCCTCTACACCACGTTCAGCCGCTCCCCTATCCCTGTTCTGGTTGAGCGATACGGGCTGCCGCTGCTGGATATGGAACCATTTGTTGAGCTATTCACCGACAATATCATTTATGTTGGCCCCTATAACGAAACCGATGGTCGGCAAATGCTCGCTTCTATCTCACGTCGCCGTGACAAAACCCTCCCCGATCTGGCAAATGCGCTGCTGCTTGAGGCTACAGGAAGATTTGCCGGGCTGCTGCGTGGCGGTTTCAACGCGCTTGCCGAAGCCAATATCGTTGATTGGGGCACGTATAATGCTGAGCGTGTTGCCGAAATACTGATCGCCAATCAGGCGGTGAAAGCCGAATGTGCCAGCATCTGGACGGGGCTAAACCGTTCCGAGCAATATGTGCTTAAGGCGGTCGCCAAATTGCATCCCTATACCGTAAGCGCTGAAACCGAATTAGCCGTGAGTATGCTGGTACAGAAACGCCTGCTGCGCGTAAATCGCACCGATAAGGAATTAGTGATTGAGCCGCCGGTTTTCCGGCTCTATGTGCGTTCAAACCCTGATGCAGCCTAAATGACAACCGGTTATCGCATTCCCGCGAGCATGGCGCAGGTCGAGATCGTTCGCGTAAATTCACGTTTTATTGCCGCTGCCGGTTTCGCCAGCACTGTAGCTGACGCACGCGAATTCATCAACGCGCAGCGTAAACTTTATCCAGATGCTGCGCATCATGTTTATGCATTTCGCGTTGGCTATGGCAACAGCGTACAGGAAGGCATGAGCGATGATGGTGAGCCTTCCGGCACTTCTGCCCCGCCGATCATGGCCGTATTACGCGGCAGCGATCTTGGAGATACGGTGATTGTTGTCACCCGCTACTTTGGCGGCACAAAACTGGGAACCGGAGGCTTAGTGAAGGCTTACGGAGACTCGGCCAAAGAAGTGCTGGCAGTACTGCCGACTGAAGTCAAAATTGAGCGTGCGACCTATGAACTAATCATCAGCTACGCATTCTACGGCGCTGCCACGCGAGAAATCGCCGCCTTTGAGGGTGAGATACTGAGCGAAGATTTTGCCCAAGGGATCACCCTTACCGTCATCCTCCCTGCCGATCAGGGTGACGCCTTCGTTGCCACGATCATCAACCGATCCAACGGCGCAGTCACGCCGGCGCTTAAAGCCAGAGACTAACTTCCTGCTGGCTGAATCACGTTGTATGTACATGGGAAGTAATCCCCGCCGACAACCACGCGATAATCAAAAGTACGGGACGGAGAAGGATCGGGCAAGATATCTTCGTCACCCAACCGCAGCACATTTTGCAGCAGCGCCAGGCTTCCGCCTTTTGACTGCCCTGTATAATCAACAATTGTGGTTCGCGGGGAATAGGCAGGCAGGGGTTCGCCAATAGTCACCAGGAATCCTTCCCATTCCAGGCGCGATGCTGCCACGCGATCCATTCCGGCAATTCCGCTGCCATTAACAATCTGAACACGGGGGCTGGTTGCTGCTAAACGATAGGTAGTTGGCGGTTGGTACATCTGCTGCTCTAAAGCAATAATTGCATCACGGTTGGGCGCCAACACGCTTGCGCCCTGCGGCGATGTCCATGCCCGCACTTCCTGATTAGCGCGCAGGGTATACGAGGCAATTTGTGAGCTGTCCAGCGTGGCCGCCAGCGGAACCAGCCCTAGCATAACCTCCAATGGAATATCCGTCTCCACAATTTCCATTAACTGCGGCCAAATATCCGTGATTTGATTCAGCAGGCTTAGGCGGCGAATCCTGCCTAATACGGCGCGTAATATCGCCTGCTGCCGGCGTCCGCGATCCAAATCGCTGCTGGTGCGGCGGCTGCGTGCGTACCACAGCGCCAGATCACCATCCATCTGATGCAGCCCTACTGGCAGCGTATACATAGCCCAATTTTCTTCAACAGTTGGATCCATGTCCGGCTCGATCAGCCGCCAATCCTCAATAGCGCAGTCAACCGGGATTTCGACGCCGCCGAGATCGTCAATAATCTGGCGAAAGTCGGTAAAGTTGATGCGGGCGTAATAATCTATTGCCAGCCCAAGGTTATATTCAATCGTGTTGATTAAGCTGCGCGGCCCTTCCCCTGCGCCAAAGGTTTGCTCTCCAAAACCGTAAGCTGTATTGATACGGTTCACGCCAATTTCAGGGATATATACATATAGATCGCGCGGAATTGAGAGCAGCGCCACCGTTCCAGCCGTTTGATTCACTGAAACAACCATGATCACATCTGTACGGCCTGAATTGGTCGGGTTAAAGGTGTCACTTCCCAGCAGCAAAAAGTTCAGGATATCGTATTCGCCTTCGTCAATTGGCGTTATCGCTTCAGGAATCTCATCAGGATTGGCCGTCGCTGCTGTTTCCTGCGCCCAACTTGGCACAACGCTGATCACGAAAACAATACAAAGTATCAGTGGTAAAATCTGGCGCGGTTGCATGGTTGCGATCCATTTCAGGTCTGAAAATTGAGCGTACTTCTAGCATATAGCTGTAAATTCAATGCGCAGGCGGGGAAGCCGCGATGCGTTGCGATGTCGTGGGTAAAACACAAGACGCCCGTTGAGGGCGCCCTGTATTTTGAGAAATATATGGGAAAATACGCTAGCGGTACTGGTTGATCAGGTTCAGCATGCTGCGAATAGACACTGGTTTACGTACATACACATCGCATCCGGCAGCAGCATACTGATCGCCAAAGCCCATCGTATCATATGCAGTGATCGCCACGATCGGCTCTCCGATCCCTTTTTGCCGCAGCAGCCGGGTCAATTGCAGCCCATCCATACTGCGGTTGCCTAAGTGCAAATCCATCAGGATCAGGTCTGACTCGCCGGGATGTATTCCCGCTAGCGCCGTCTCCGCATCGTTGTAAGTAGCTAACTGATCATCATTCATCTGGCAGATGCGCTCAATAAGAGCGACGTTGGCGAGATTGTCTTCGACGTAAACGATGCGCATTTATCCTAGTCCTATTGCTTATGACTTTTAGTAGCCGATGACCGCGAAGTTATCAAAGAAGCCCCGCAGCAAAGTGAATTCTGCGTAAACCCACCCGCGCCCTAGCGGACTCTCAACATAATACCACAGGCCATCGGGGGTTGTGGCTAGCCCATCAAGAATGGTACCGCCAGGCACGCTGCCCAACGTTGTAAATTGCGGGCCGGGGCCAGTACGCACGTTCAGGCGGCCAGTATTGACCACAATTTGCGGCGGTTCCAGCACGGGAACGGGCACGCTGTTAGAAGATGGTAAACTTACAGTTGCCGGCTGTTGCACTACCGGCGCGGCTGGCGCTAGCACGTTAACCACAGGCACAAATCGGAAATCGCCGCGCGGCAAAGTGAACGCAATATCAACCCAACCATTGCCTACTGCTGTTGAAACCAGGTCCCAGGTGCCTGACGGATTCGTCCCAAGCACAGGGAGTTCGGTGCCACCCACAACGCTAGTGATTACTGTATACTGCGGGCCAGGGCCGCTGCGTACATTTAACGCCCCGGTATTCACGACCAGAATTGGCAATGCTGGGGTTTGCTGTGCCGGCGCAGCAAAGGCGACGGCGCTCATCGTCATGATGAGGAGGAAAACTCCAAGAAGCAGCGTAACCCGAAAAATTCGTTTCATGGATCAGTCTCCTGATGTTGAGCCGCTCGTCACATAAATTGTTTCAAATCTAAGTATAGAATAAGAGTGCGCGTTTATGCCAACAATTAACGGAAGAATTCACGAGAAATTAGGCGAATGCCGCTCGTCTGGTTGGGATACTGTTATCGTCAGGCAAGCGTAGGCGTGAATATTGGCAAGGTATGCTACGTTCAACCGGACGGGTGTGGCAAGTTGGATGGGATTATGAAACGGCTAGCACTGCTTCTTACATCACAGTTTGTTTTGATTTTGGCGGGAGTATTTTCTGTAGCCGCACAGGAAGTTGTTTGCCTTGAGTGTACACGCGCTGATGCTAACGCCGCAGGGATTAGCGCGGCTGACATTGAAGCATACCCTGCGCCCGCCGTCACCATGCTTGCGCCCAGCGAAGAATTTCTATATGACCGCCTTTACCAGCGGGTGAATGGTGCGGTCGAAATTTTCGATGCCCCTAATGGCACGCCAGTTCGCACATTAGATGCTGGCTTCAACTTCCTGACCACTTTCACGCCTGAAGGCGAATGGACGCAGATTAACGTTGGCGAATGGGTGCGCTCAGAAGTGTTGACGCAGGTGCTTCCGTCGCGATTTTCAGGCGTACTGCTGCCTGATGGTGAGCTGCCCTACCCTATGGGCTGGATATTGGTGAACGTTGTTCCCAGCCGCACGCCCGGCGCTGATCCGTTAGATACTGATCTGCCGCTGATGCGCTATACCACCGTAAATCTGTACGCCAACGTTGAGATTGATGGATGGCGCTGGTACCAGGTAGGCGTAGATCAATGGGTTCATCAAACCTTGATCGCGAAGGTGATCCCTGTAGAGCGCCCCGCCGAAGTAGATACCCAACGTTGGGTCAGCGTTGATCTCTATGAGCAGGTGGCGATTGCTTATGAAGGCGATCTCCCCGTGTTTGCTACGCTGGTTTCATCGGGGTTGGCTGAATGGCCGACGAATGAAGGCCTGTTTAACGTCTATATTCGCTATGATCGCACGATTATGAGCGGTGCCGCCGGGCAGCCAGATTTCTATTTTTTGGAAGAAGTGCCCTGGACTATGTATTTCGATGATGACATTGGCTTGCATGGCACTTACTGGCATGATGGCTTTGGCTACCGGCATAGCCATGGCTGCGTGAATTTATCCATCACTGACTCGAACTGGCTCTATAACTGGGCATCGGCAGAATTTGACTTTACAGTTCCGAATGACACCGGTGCGGCGGTATACGTATATTCCAGCGGTGAATATCGCGATCAAACGGAATAGGCCGTTTTTTTGCTCCGGCATTGATTGCGCCGGGAAAACCGCTATCATGTTAGCGCCCGGCGTCGCCCTGGAGTGTAATAGTGGTTGCGATCACGGATCGCGCGCGCGAAATTCTGTTTATTCGCCACAGCGTTGAAATCATTGAAAATGTGCTTGCTGGTTTCGGCTATGAGCGCTTTGATGCGCCCATCCTCCAGCCATCAGAGCTATTCCTGACCCGCGCGGGCGATCTCATTGCAGATCACCTGCTAACCCTCGATTATCGGAATCAAAGATTGGCGCTGCGGCCAGAATTTACCTCTCCGGCGGTTGCCGCCTATATACGAAACGGCGCTGATCAGCCGGTGATTCGCTGGTCGTTCAGCGGGCCAGTCTTTGAAGATCGCCCCTCGGAAGATTCGCTGCAAACTGAAAGTGTGGGCGCGGAACTTTTAGGCATGCCTGGCCGTTTTGCTGAGGCAGAGATTATTGCGCTGGCGGGGTTAGCGGCGGAACAACTGGGCATCGCCGGCTATGAGATCGCGATTGGCCATGTAGGTTTAACACGCCATCTGTTGGCTCAATTTGGGCTGGATGCGCGCGCGCAGCGCCTGCTGCTCAATTTCTTGAATCATCAAACCGAGCCGGTGACCGCTGAACTACTTTTGAACTGGCTTGAGAAGTTTGTAGCACTCCCTACCGCACAGCAGGCGGGCGAAGAAGCGGAAGATCACCAATCACGCGTGCTTCAGGCATTGATGAAAACCACAGATGCCGATGCTATGGCGATCAGTGGTCGCACGCGCGATGAAATTCTTGAACGCCTGCTGCGAAAACAGCAGCGGCTTGTAACCTATGAGCGCCTGTCTGAAGCGGTGAATTTTCTCGCAAATTACGCTTCATTGACCGCGCCACTAGGCGAAGATTGGCTGGAAACGGCTGCCCTGCTGCCCGCGCCTGATGAGCGAGCAAAAGCGCTCGTTGACGAAATGCATCAGGTGGTCTCTATGGTGACGGCCTACGGCATTGATCATCAAAAGCTGGTAATCAAGCCCGCTTTGGCGCGTAGTTGGGATTATTACAGCGGCATTGTATTTGAGTTGCGCGTGAACGGCACTCTATTTGCCGGCGGCGGCCGCTACGATGATTTTGCTGAACTGTTAGGCTCGCCCCGCGAAGTGCCTGCCGTCGGTCTTGCGTTTTACCTGAATAACACAATCCTGGCTAAAGAACTTATTGAAGCTGCACCCCCACAAACCCTGAAAATTCAGCTTACGCCCACATCGGATAACAGCGCGGCTGTGTTATGGGCGCAAAAACTGCGGGCGCTTGGCCTGAAGATCGCTGTGACTGAAACCGCATCCCCAGATTCGTATCTATTGCAAGGCGATCAACTGGTGGTGAATTCGCGTGCGTACCGGCTGGACGAAATACCAACCCTTGTGGATGCGCTGAAAGAAAAATCTGCCTCATGAATAGAGTGATGTTTGCGCTGCCAAGCAAGGGCGCGATTGCCGAACCGACGCTGAATTTCCTGCAAGACTGCGGATTGCGCGTGGACAAACCGAATCCACGTCAGTATATCGGTACTATTCCGGCAATTCCGTCAGTAGATGTGCTATTTCAGCGCGTGATTGACGTGCTTTATAAGGTTGCGGATGGCACGGCAAAGCTTGGCGTTACCGGGCTGGATGTGGTCGCCGAATATGGTCAGGATGATGTTATTGTCATTCACGACAATTTGAATTACGGTCACTGCAAGCTGGTGGTAGCAGTTCCGGAAGCGTGGATTGACGTTGAAAACATGATCGATCTGGCAGAAGTAGCGCTAGATTTTCGTGAAACCAAACTGCGAAACTTGCGGGTTGCCACCACCTACCCGAACAAAACCCGTGAATTTCTACATAAAAACGGTATTCACCATTTCAGCATTGTGGCGGCAGAAGGCGCAATTGAAGCCGCGCCGACCATTGGTTATGCCGATATCGTGGTTGATCTGGTGCAAACTGGCACGACGCTGCGCGAAAACCACCTGAAACCGCTGCCCGATGGTGTGATTATCAATTCGCAAGCCTGTTTGATCGGCAGCCGCCAGATGCTTCAGGAACACCCGGAAGCGATGAATGCCGCGCGTATTTTGCTAGAGCATATTGATGCGGCGCTGTTAGGAAAGACCTATACCCAACTCACGGTAAACATTGCGGGCGAAAATGCCGAAGACATCGGACGAAAAATTTCGCTGAACCCGCTCACGCGCGGGCTTCAAGGGCCGACCATTGCCCCTATTTTCGGATCAGATAGCGGTGCCGCACAGTGGTTTACAGTGACGTTGATTATCCCCAACAAATCACTTCTGGAAGCGATTGAATATCTGCGCTCTGTTGGTGGAACGCAGATCAGCGCGGTGCCTGTGCGTTATGTGTTCCTGAACGAATCGCCAACATTTGCGCGGCTTGTGGCGGCGTTAGCCTAATCGCCGTTCTACTTCGTCTAGTGCGCGGTCAATCAGGCTGCGCTGGCGGTAACTTTCGCCACCCATTTCAACAGCCATTGCCAATCCCAGAAACGAGATAGACGGCGGGAAGCGCTGCTGATCTGCCAGATTCATGGTCAGCAGTGGGCAGCACATCAGCGCCAGTTTCAAGTACTGCCTCCAATCAGATGGCAGCGCGTTTTGGCGTGAAAGCTCAATAATCAATGGGCTAAGCACGCGCTCGATCTTGCTTTCAAAGAACATCTCGCGAACGGGCGTTAATGGAAATTCGTACTCAATCTGCCATTCATCAACGTGGCGATACACGTCAAGGAAAAGCTCATCATTCGTTTCTTGTGGAAAATACATCCACATAGCAAAAACGTTGTGAAATAACGGCTTGGCAAGATCAATCAGAGGGTGATGCCGTCCGGCAAATGCCGGATCAAAATACGTCAATTTTTCGCTGGCAGCATCAAAAAACAGGTTTCCATTATGGGCATCTCCGTGACCGATGATGGAAATACCCGCCTGCTGGGGGTCTAAATGCGAGATCGCCGAGCTGATTAGTTCATCCAGAGATAGCTGGTACTGCTGCCCATTAACTTCCCACTGGGCTTTACGCACATCGGCCATCGTCACCGTATCGCCATCAGGCAGTTGCAGGCTCACTTCTTCCCCGGTTTCGCCGTAAAACTGCTGAAGCCGTCCCCCGGTTAGGCGGTGGTAGAAAAGTTGGTGAACTGGTGCTTTAGCGGCATCTTCAGGGGTTTGCTGCTCCAATGTCCGCGTGTAAATTTCAAATAGTGCGTCATCTGCTCGATTTTGTGCGCGTGTAATCGCGGCTAACTCGGCATCTTCGCCGTTTTCAATCTGTCGCGCAGTATCAAAGGCAGATGGCAGATCAACCACTTCATAAATGAGCAGTTGTTTCCCGCTTTCGGTTGAACTGTATACGGGCTGCAAAACCGGATAGCCAGCCTGCGCTAGCTGCCCCGCATTGTAGTATTCGGTGATAATGCCGCCGGGCTCAGTGTGAGTTTTGAAAAACAGCCGTTTTCCATCGCTCAGCGTCAAAAATCCATTGAACGAATTGAGCGATACCGCAAGAGGCCGCAGCTCAACGTTCGTTGCCTCAAGATTTAGTGTTTCGCGCAGAAAGGTAAGCAGAAGCGTTTCCGCAGCAGCTTTATCCTCAAATTGCAGCTTCTGAACGCGCTCAAGCACGCTGCTCATAGGTCAAAGATTTCGTTACGTTTACGAATTGCCATAGCGTGTGCCGGAAACCCCTCATAATCTGCCAGCGTTGCGGTGATGCCTTGTAATGCAGTATAGCCCTGTTTTGATAAATAGCCGATTCCAGAGCGTTTCAGGAAATCCCAGATGCTAACAGACGAGAAGCTGCGCGCGAAACCGCCCGTTGGCAAGATCGCGTTCAGCCCCAGGCAGTAATTGGCTGTAGGTA